>RFWS01000079.1 GCA_009921985.1 bacterium
GCAAAAAACCCCTTGAAAATTTGCGAAAGGGTGCAATGATTTGATTTGAGTGAAGTATTGTATTTTAAGTTCACCCAATAGAAGTGGATTACCCATTTCGGGGAATGCTCGTCATGAGTGACGCCGATCTTCGCCGGCACAGCCGTTACACTTGGATGCTGATTGCCTTCAGCGCCGTGGCGATTTTCTTCATGGCGCATCAATCGCGCGCCGACATCAATTGGGACGGTGACAATGCCGCAGGAAATTTTAGCTACGCCAATAATTGGTACGGCAACACGGTTCCCTCGGCTTCTTTTTCCGCCGGGAATTTGGTTTTCAATTACAACAACGGCGGTTCCACCAGTATTTATTATGACTGGGCCAGTTGGGCCAACATCAATGACATCATCTGGGAAACGACTTGGAGCGGAAACACGACCTTCAATGGAAACGGAAATGGACTAAACTTTAATCAACGTCTGGAAAATCGCAGCTCCGCCACCATCACGATCGGTTCGATGAACCTCTCGGGTGGAAAAAACGGCGCCTCGCAGATCGAATTGAGTCCCGTCGGCGGAGACATGGTCCTGAACGGCAACATCTACAACGACAATAACCTCAACTACAAAACCTATGGTGGTAATTCCAAGCTTCTGACGGTCAACACAACCCTGAACGGAAGTAGCAGTGTCGGTTATGCCATCGAGCAGTACAGCAAAGTTTATTTTACCGCCGCGCAGAAAATCGGGGGCAGTTCAACATTTGATGTGAAGGCTGGTGAGTTGTGGATCGGCACCGGAGGAAGTCTCACTAACGGCATGCGAATCAACCTCGGGCTGAACGATTCCGCCACCGCCAAATTTTATCTCACTGGCACGGCCAGCGACAGCCACGCCATCACGGTCCTCAACAATGGCGGCGTCAAGGTGGTCGGTACCCTCGGCACAGGTGGAACGACCAACACCTTCAGCGGTAACATCACCAACAATTCGACCAGCGGCGGGGTTTTGCTGGAAAACACGGCGGACGGGGTGGCCAACTTCACCGGGGTGATCAGCGGCACCGGATCCGTCCAGGTCGGCGGAAGTAGCACGACCGGCACTGTCATTCTCGCCGGAAACAACACCTTCTCCGGGCCGCTGACTCTCTCCGCCGGGACCCTTAGCATCACCAATGCCAACAGCTTGGGCACAGGTCAGATCAACATTGGAAATGCAGGAATCCTGAACACCTTGCTGGTGAACTCCAACACCGCCATCACGAACACTTTCCAAGTCTACAACGCCTCCACCAATGGCGTGATCAATGTGGCCTCCGGAACAACCACAACTATTTCCGGTAAACTGACCCAGGATTCGGCCAAGACCAATAGCACCAAGTTTGGCAAGGACGGGGCGGGAACCCTGATCCTAAATGCGACCAACAGCGATTATAACGGCCAGCTTCAGATCGGGCAGGGCACGGTGATTTTAGGTGCGAACAACGCTCTCGGCACGAACAGCTCCACCGGAGCCCGTGGCATTGATTTGGGGCTCAACGTGGGCGACTTTTCCACGACCAATAACGTATCCCTTCTGGCGAGCAATGGGGTGACCGTGGGGCAGTCGATCTACGTGGCCAACAACACCAACGCCAACACCGCCACCCGGACCATCGGACTTTCCGGCAACGGAACCAACACCTTCAACAACCAGTTCTATCTCGATGGTACCCTCACGGTGAATGTGGGGACGGCGACCAACGACCGGGTCAACTTGACCGGCAACATCACCAATTCTGGTTCGCTGATCAAAACCGGCAGCGGATTTCTCTCTCTCTCCGCCTCCAATTCCTACACCGGCGGTACCGCCATCGCGTTGGGCAGCACGGAAGGTATCATTATTGGACACGATAATGCGTTCGGAACCGGGACTGTGACTAATTTGGCCGTCGGGGGAACATTCCAATCCGACACCACCCGCACGGTGGCCAATAATTTCATCCTCGATAAAAACACCTTCTTTACGGGCAGCGGATCCCTGACAATCAATGGCACGCTGAGCATCTCTGCCTCCCCCGACCTGACGAATAACCTAACCGGCGGTTTGACGCTGGGAAACTTAACCCTAGGAAACAACGGCACTTCCCGAACCTTGAACATCCGTGGTACCGGAAACACCGCCATCAACGGTATCATTGCCAATGCCTCGTCTCAGACCACCAACAACCTTTCGATCGGTGGCTCGGGCATCACCTCTCTTAATGGAAACAACACCTATACGGGGGCTACCACCATCCAAGCGGGTGCTATCGCAAAACTTGGGCACGCAAACGGTTTGGGATCGACGAGCTCCGGCACGACCATCAGTTCCGGGGGGGCATTGGACTTGAACGGGCAGACGGGGGTAGCCGAGGCGATCACGGGCGGTGGAAGTGGAGTGTCCTCCTCTGGACTGTTATTTAATTCTTCCGCTAGTGCGGCAAGTTTAAGTGGTGCCGTTGCGCTATCCGCCAACACCACCATCGCTGTCACCAACGGGGCCATGACCATCTCTGGTGCAATTAGCGACTCGGGGGGGGTAAGAGGTTTAACAAAAACTGGAACCGGCACACTGACGCTCTCAGGTGCTAATTCCTACAGCGGGGGCGTTACTTTTAGTGCAGGAACGCTGGTGGTTGGGAACGACGCCGCCCTCGGCACCGGAGCCGCTGATTTTGCTGACAACAACCTCACCCTAAACACCGACAACTCTGCCCGCACTATCACCAACGCCATCACTTTCAGAAATCTGACCATTGGCGGGACCGGTGCCTTAACCTTGAGCGGAACCATCACTAACACGGCCTCAAGTAACACGTTGACCAATAACAATTCCGGAGGCCTTACCATAGGGGGACTGATGCTCTCCGGCACTGCTACTGGCAGAACCGTAACGATTGCGGGAACTGGGAACACTACAATTACCGGGACCATCGCCAACGGCCCCTCGGCTACCACGGGTGGACTGACTATCAATAGTTCCGGAACAACGACTTTGAGTGGTTCCAACTCCTACTCTGGAAATACCACGATCACTTCGGGCACTGTGATTCTCTCGGGAACAAATACCGGAAGCGGATCGGTGATCCTCAGCGCAAGCACGTCGGTGTTTAAAATCGGCCGCACAGACTCTTTGGCGAACGGGAATTTGTCGGGTGCCTCATCGACCGGCAACACAGGCTTGGTGGATCTGACAAGTGGCGGAAACTATTCCATCAATAGCCTGGGTAACAGTAGTGCCGTTGGCGGATACATGAATTTCACCAACAGCAGTGGCTTGGCCACCACCCTGACTTTTACCAATGCGACGAACTACATCACGGCTAGTTCCGGCAACAGTGGCGGCCGAACAATCAGCAACAACAGCACCAACCTCACCATCGTTTTTAATGGGGCCGTGGACATCGGTTCCTCCGCAAATGCCGACGTCCAATTCGGCGGACCCGGTAGCTTTACTGTCAACGGCGCAATTTTCAATACCAACACAGGTGTTCGTGGCTTCACCAAAAACGGTGCCGGAACCGTGACTTTGGTAAGCGACAACACTTATAATGGTGCAACAACCGTCAGCGGGGGTGGTGTCCTAGTCCTCCTGGGATCGAATACATTCAACGGGCTCAATATCTCTTCAGGGAGTGTTAAAATCGGCAAATCGAGCTCACTAGGTTCAGGAGTAATCTCCAATACCTCCTCCTCCGGTTTGATTGGGATCGATACTTCGGCGGGAACGGGCAATAACTGGGCCTTGGGCAACAACATTGTTGCCGGCAGTACAACCAATGATTTTATGGCTTTTAGCCCTGGCTCTGGAAACTCACTCACTCTCAACGGAGTCGTTAGCGGTGCAGGTTGGCTGAAGGTTTCCAGCGGTGGCGATCTTTACGTTAATAACGTCAACAACAGCTATACGGGGGGCACCGAAGTGGGCACCGGGAGAATTATTATTACCGATTCTCGGGCGCTGGGTGCGGGAATTATCAACTTTGGAACGAGTGCGAACAGCTACTTGGTGGCCTCCTCTACGGTGAATGTCACCAACGGCATTACGATAGGCTCTGGCTCTACCAGCGGCTATACCGCCAACCTGGATACCGGCACAAATAACATGACCTTGAGTTCGATAGTTGCCGACAAGGCAGGCAATGCCAACGGAGGTAAAATCAATAAACTTGGGACAGGAACACTCACTCTCTCTGGTTCCAACACATATAGTGGTGGGACTACACTGAACCAAGGTACTTTGGCGATTTCCGCAAGCAACAACCTTGGAAGTGGAGGTGTGACAATCAACTCCAACGCGATTCTCAGAGCGACAGCGACTTTGACAAACAAACAAGATATTACGGTTTCAGCGGGTAATACCGGTTACGTGGAGGCGGCGGCGGGCACGACCAACACCCTGAACGGCACGTTGACGAAGAACGGTTCCGTCCTCGTGCTGGGTGGCGGTGGAACCCACGTGGTGAACGGATCGATCACCGGAGCCAATGCGAACTCTGATCTCTACGTTTCCAACTCCACCACCACGATCAATTCGACGAACAGCTACAATGGTCCGACCTTTGTGGTGGCGGGCGGCACGCTGAATAACGGCGCGGACAACGCCCTGCCGACGGATACCACCCTGACCCTGGGCCAAGCCGGGGAGACATCTCCGACAATCAACACCTATAATTTGAATGGCAAGAGTCAGACGGTCACCGCGGTGGCGACGGCGGGATCTTCTATTGCGGTGGTGACCAACAGCACGGGCAGCGGAAACCTGACCCTGAACAGCAGCTCGGCCAAGGGTATCAGCAACCTGACGATGGGTGGCACTGGGTTGACCCTAACGAAGTCCGGCGCCAACACGGTCACCTTGGCCAGTGGCAACAGCATCGGGCCAGGGACGATCGCCATCCAGCAGGGTACCCTCCTGTTGGGCGCGGCAAACCAGATCGGGGATAGCACGGCCATCACGCTTTCCGGCGGTACCCTGGAGACCGCCGGGTTTGGAGATGCGGTGGGTAAGCTTACGGTGTCCGCCAACTCCACCATCAAGGGGCTCAACAGCACCAGCGGAACGGCCTTCACGTTCTCCGACATCGATCTGGGCAACTACTCGACTTCCAGCGGTTCGACCCTGACCTTCCTGTCGACGGGGGGCACGTATGGCTTGGG
>RFWS01000080.1 GCA_009921985.1 bacterium
GGATTCATCGATCTGGAGAATCAGATCGCCTTTCTTGACCACTTCGCCCTCGGTCATGCGGATGGAGGTAACCTCCCCGTCGACCTCGGGTTTCAGGTCAACAGCCTCCTCGGCCTCCAGGGTGCCCGTGGCGCGGAGGGTTTCCAGCAGGGGCCCGACTTCCACAGCCACCAACTCGACCGGGACAGGGGCATCCTTGGGTGGACCGCCTCCCTTCTTACAGCCAGCCAAGGGCAGGAGAAAAAAAAGAATCCAAAAATGCTTCATTTTGTGAATGTTTAAGGATGTTAAGTATCTATCCAGCCTGGTCAAGCAGGCAGGATTTCCCGGAGTGCGAAAATTAATTGAGGTATGCCTTCGCCGTTTTTTGCGGAAATCGAGAGCACGGCTTTGCGGGCGGCCTGGCGAAGGGTGGCAAGGTGTTCAGCCGATTCAGGAAGGTCGGCTTTGTTGGCGACGACGAGAAAGGGGCGGCGGGCCAGGCTCGGATCGTATTCACGGAGTTCCTTGCGGAGGAGGCGATAATCCTCGGCCGGGTTTCTTCCTTCCGTGCCAGCGGCATCGATGACAAAGAGAAGGACGGCACAGCGTTCGATGTGGCGAAGGAAGTCGTGGCCCAGTCCTTTGCCGGCATGGGCGCCTTCCACCAGACCAGGAATATCAGCGACGGTGAAGCGATTTTCCTCTGCCGAGCCGACCACGCCGATAGACGGATTTAGGGTAGTGAACGGATAGGGAGCGATTTTCGGGCGGGCCGCGGAAAGCGCCGCAAGGAGACTGGATTTTCCAGCGTTGGGCAGGCCGACCAGGCCGACTTGGGCAATGGATTTGAGAACCAGGATGAATTCCCCGGTTTCTCCGGGTTGCCCCTCCTCGGCATGACGTGGGGTTTGCCGAACGGAACTGGCGAAGCGGGCATTGCCGCGTCCGCCCCGTCCTCCCCGACACAGGACGAAGGTTTCGCCCGGCTGGGTGAGATCGGCGAGCGCATCGCCCTCCTCGCCCGGGGGAAGAGAATACACCACCGTTCCGGGCGGGACTTTGAGGATGCAGGGCTGGCCGTTTTTTCCGGTGCAGTTGTTGCCCCCGCCTTTGCCGCCGTGGCTGGCGCGGGCGTGCGGGCGGAAGCGGAGATCGACGAGATTGTTGATCTGGGGGTCAACCTCGAGAACGATGTCGCCGCCGCGACCTCCATCCCCGCCGTCGGGTCCGCCCTTGGGGACGAACTTTTCCCGGTGAAAACTGATCACCCCATCGCCCCCGTCGCCGGCGCGGGCGTGGATGCGGACACGGTCAACGAACATGGCCTGTCTCCAGCCAGCGCAGCAACGGATCGGAAAGGAGGAGAGCCCAAGCGGAGCCAAGGGAAAGAGGCAAGGCCCCGCTATAACCTCCGAATCTGGCGGCGAGCCAACCGATCACAAAAACCGCCACCGCCATTCCCAAGGCGGAACCAAGGCGGAGAAGAAATCCGGCGGGTAAAAGCAGGCCGACCCAAGCAGCGACAAACACGGTTCCGAGAATGGCCCAGCGGGGGGGATGCAGTACCGGAAGGGGGCCGGCGGCGAGACGGTTCCACGCACGCAAAACGGCATCGATCATCGATTTTTGGCCCCATGGGGAATCGATGGCCGGATCCACTTCCGGAAGTGTCCCGGCGACGATCAGCGGTTTTTTGGAAATTGAACCGAGGGCGTGGACGGGAGTGACCCCGATACGTTCCTGTTCCGAGGCCAGGACGACCGAGCGAATTTCCATTTTTGCCGCGGCGGGATCGGGGCTCTCCCAATCCACAGGGACAGATCCACGGAGGTCGACGGGGATTTTTTGAAGATCGCGTCCCTGGTCATCCCGCAAAATGACGGTGTGACCGGAAAGTTCCGATCGGCCGAGGTCGGCCTCAAAAGCACGGGCGTACATTTCCAGGAACCAGGAGGGAACGGCCTGATCCCCTTGACGGAAAACGAGGGGAATCCGGTGAACATGACGGCCGGCTTCCGGCGTCACTTTCCAGCCGGTGAGGTGGGATGTGCGACGGAGGCTGTCCTCCGGGGCCAGAAAGCCTTCCGCAGGCCTGATGCCGCCGAGGGAGCCGCGATGCGGGAAAGGTGTCAGGTTCAGTTTTTCCGCGCCCGCTTCTTCCCGGAAAGCGACGGCCGGAAGAACCGGGGCTTCGAAAGCGCTGAGAGTGCGAGAAAGTTGGTCGTCCTGAACCGGCTCCAACACGTCGGGGGCATCGAGCGGAAGAAGAAGTCCGACGGGGGCGGGTCGGTACGGGGAAACCGCGCGCAGGAGCAGGGTGAGATCCAGCCGGGGCCACGGCCAAGGTTCGCCGGCGAGATCCTCGATGGTGACAATGGTGGGGAGCGGGGGAGCCTTGGTCGGCGCCGCCATGGAAGGAAGAAGAAGGCGGGACCAGGGCACCAAAATGGTCGCCAACAGCAGGCCCCAGCAGGCAGCCACCGTGGCGGCGGTGATCCGGCGGGTATTCATTCAAACCCTTGTAGCGGGGAAGTGGCGATTGGCGAAGGCGAAGCGGATTGATAAAGGGGTGCGGAAAGGAATAATCCACCAAGATGCAAGCCTCCACGACTACCCCGGAAGTGGTGCCGGGACAGGAAACCGATCTTTCGGAGGCTTTTGCGAGGGGATGGAGGGTGGTCGTTTGGAATGACCCCGTGAATTTGATGAGCTATGTGGTCTTTGTGTTCATGCGCGTGCTTGGTTTCGACGAAACCAAGGCCAAGCAGCACATGCTGGAAGTCCACGAGCAGGGGAAAAGCGTGGTGGCGGTGGAGACGAGGGAGAAAGCGGAATTTTACTGCCATCGTCTGCAGGAGTTTGGATTGAAATCCACTCTGGAGGCGGCGACTGCTTGAAAATCTCAAAAATCAAAGGCGGGGGACGGCAGGTGGAGTTAGTCGGGCCCGAATCAGCCCTCCTGCACCAAGTGCTCGAGGGGTTGACCGAGGCCTACCAGACGGCGCCGGGAGAGTTGGATCCAATGGTGGCAAATCTTTGGTACGGACGGGCAGGATTGAAAGAGGCGGGAATTCGGGGAGAGGAAGCGATCCATTGGATCGAGGGGCTGCATGAGGTGCGGTTGGGAAGGCAGGCGGCGTTGCAGCGGTGGATAAAGTCTTTGCCCAAGGCGGGTCACCCCGGGGTTTGGAAAATTGCCGAGGAGGATGTCGAGACGCTCGTGGCCAGTTTGAACGACCATCGGCTACGTCGGGCGGGCGAATTTGACTTCGGGGAGGGGGACTTGGAGGTTAAGGCGATGGAGAAGTCCAAAGGGGATAAAAGGGTGGCTTTGGTGGAAATTCATTTTCTGGCTTGGTTGATCGAACTCATTCTCCATGAGTAACTTGTAATTTAATTCCAAGGCTTTTGCTTGGAATCGGTGTTAATTCTGCTAAGGGCTCCAGTGCCAAATTTGTGATGAAAAACCGATTTGATGTCATCGTGGTAGGGGCGGGTCCGGCCGGTTGTGCGGCTGCCCGTGCTTTCGCTTTGTCGGGGCAAACGGTGGCCCTGCTGGAGTCCGATCCTGCCGGGCAGAGCAAGCAGCGGTTTGCCGGGGAATGGTTGCATCCGCAGGGCGTAGAAGCGTTAGAGCAACTGGGATTCGAACAAATCGTCGAATCCATCGGTCGTCCCCGCGGTCGCGGTTTCGTGGTGTATCCGGGACATGGCGAGTCGCCCGTCAAACTCGACTACGTGGATGGCCAGATCGGCTTGGCGTTCCATCACGGTGAGTTGGTGGATGAGATGCGCAGGATTGTGGCCGAGACCCGCGGGGTTTCTTTCTTCGCGGGCGTTCGGGTCAAAAGCGCCGATGACCAAGGGGTGACCTTGGAGAACGGGCGCCGCTTTGAAGCTGCCCGTATTGTCGGTGCCGATGGTCGAGCCAGCGTGGTGCGCCGGAGTCTGCGGGGAGCTTCCGCCCACAAGGCGATTTCCGCCATGACCGGTATTTTGCTGGAGGGAGTGAAGGCGCCTTATCCCGATTACGGGCATGTCTTTCTCGGTCAGCCCAGCTTTTTGCTCGGCTACGAAATCGCCCCGTCCACCGTCCGTATCTGCGTCGACGTCCCGCTGAAATACAAGGCGGAGATGAAGGATCCCGCGTGGCTGATCGAGGCCATCCGCGACACCCTGCCTCCCGTCTGGCGGCAACCGGCGGAGGAGCAGATCCGCAAGGGCCAGCTTTCCTGGCAGGCCAACCATTTCCTCGCCCGGGCCGATTACGGCAATGGTCGCCGGATTCTCATCGGGGACGCGGCCGGGCACACCCATCCTTTGACCGCCACGGGCATCACCAACGGCCTGGTGGATGCCATTGAACTTTCCGCCATGGCTGATTTCCGGGCTTTTGTGAAGAGCCGGCGGCGTGCCTGCCGGGTGCCCGAGCTGCTGTCCCGCGCATTGTATGACTGTTTTTCCAAGGAAGACGCGTTTTCCCAATCCCTGCGCCGTGCGGTCGTCTCGCTTTGGCGGAATAACGAACGGGAACGCGCGCGGACGATGGGTCTCCTCATGGGGAATGGCCAATCGTTCTTCACCTTTGCCGGACCTTTTCTCAGGGCCCTTTGGGGGGCCTGGAAAGGCCGTACTTCCGGCCGAGCGGATGCAGCCGATCTTGCTTCCGCCGTCAGCTGGATTCGTTTGCCGTTGGCTTACGCGCTGGCGGGGTTGGTTAAGAGCAGAAATTAAAGCTTACAGCCTTTAAGTTGTTTGTTTGCGTTTAGGTTTACGTTTACGCGTCCAAATATTTGGCGAAGGCCTTGAGAGGGAAGGCGCGCTTGTAGTGGTCGTAGCGGATCAGCGTGGTGCGATAAAAAAGTCCGGGGATGGGTTGGGGCGGGAAGTCGCCGTCGGGCAACTGGGTTCGCAAAAGAAATTCCAGACCGCGGTTGACGGCCGGCTCGTCCTGTGGGCCCGTGGCAAGCAGGGCGATCACGGCCAAAGCCGTCGGCTCCACGAGACTCTTGGAGGACGGAATCGGCCGGCGTTCGTAGCAAGAGTCCGGGTGCTCACCCCAGCCCCCATCCGGCAACTGCTGACGTAGGAGAAACTGGCGTCCCAGCTTCACGCGGGGGTCATCGGCGGGGATGCCCACCGCCCGCAATCCGGGCAGGGCGAAGGAGGTGCCATAAT
>RFWS01000009.1 GCA_009921985.1 bacterium
CCCGATCCGCTCCCCGATGGTTTCCGCGTTCCTCATATCTTCCATCCGAGTAATTATTCCAATCCCTTCCCCTGCCCGCCGCGCCCCCGTAGCCATAAATGCCACCGCCGGCGTAATAACCTCCGTAGTAATAGTAATTGTAGCCGTCGTAAGCTTGGGCGTTGGTATCGGCCAAAACGACCAAAGGCCGCCGCGCCGGCACAACAACCTGCGAGAATCCAGAGGAGACAATGAAACCCATGAATAGAATAGCCGCTATCTTCATGCTTCCAGCATGAGCCATCGCTTATCCCACTCAACCCCTTTCCATTTCTTTTTTGTCCCCACAAGACACCTCACTTCCACCCGGTCGGAGTGCGCCCTTTCCTCGTAGACTTAGGCGGGGTGGAATTTGGCCCCCCTCAGACTTACCCCTGCGCCAATCTAGCTACCCCTCCAGGATGAAAGCTTTACCAAATCGAACACGGCGGCACATCGATCTGCGGTGCGTCTGACCCCCGCCTCGACGGCATCGCCTGCCCACTCTAACTCCGTCGGACGGGGTGGGATTTGAACCCACGGTAGGGTTGCCCCTACTCCTGATTTCGAGTCAGGTACATTAAACCGCTCTGCCACCCGTCCGATTTCGAATATAGGGACACTGTCTTTCGGCTCAAGCCGACCCGATTTGACGTAATACCCCGTCTCCCCTTGAATTTAATTATGATCCGGCCCTTGGTTGTGGCCTTCTGTTGGCCTTTGGCCTCCTTGGCCCAACTTTTTACCTCGGATGATCCACGGGACACCGCCACACCCTTGCTGGCCGGAAAAAGTCTTTATGACTGGTCCGTCCCAAGAGATTCGATCTTCTGGAAGGCCGACAGCGATGGCAATGAATGGAGAAAAGACTCCTATGGAACCATCTGGAAAAAAGAAGCGGGTCAGGATCCTTTTAAAAAAGAGTCATGGACCATCGATGGATATGATTTTCGTCAAGCTCGCCGAATCAGCACCGATACTATTATGCAGTTCCAGCTCAACCTAGATGGATCCATCAAAACGGAAACCATCCGGCAAGTCACCTTGGTTTATCCCTCGGATCCATCCCCTTCCACCCTGCCGGCACATCTTCGTAAGGCCGAATTCCAAGGAGACCGACAGGTTCCCACCGAGTTGAAGCGCCAACTCCCCCTAGTCGCCATTCCAACCAAACCGCCAAAGTAATCCCGGCTTCTTTTGGGCTTGTTGGCGCAGTCCAAGCAGGAACTCCATTGTTTGACCCCAAAGACCTTGAACCCCTAAGATCATGGAATGTCCGACCCTCTCGCCCACGTCGTCCTCCCCGCGTCAGGCATTACGGAGCACTTCAGTAATGAGGCCCGTGCGGCCCTCGCCGGTTATGGGGAATTTATCAGCGTAGAACCGGGACAGAATTTGGTGGAAGAAGGAAGCGAGCTAAACCGCCTCTACATCCTTGCATCCGGGGAACTCTCCGTCCGGCGCCAAGGGCAGCACCAGGAAGCCGAACTCGCCCGCCTCAAGCCCGGCGATACCTTTGGCGAAATCTCCGTTTTCGATCCAGGCCCGACCTCCGCCGCCGTGCGCCCAACCCAAGCCTCCGTTGTTTGGGGTATTTCATGGCCCCAACTGGAGTTCCTCATGAACAACAACCATCAGCTCGGTGGAATGTTTTTGGTCGGCCTCGCCACTATCCTGAGCCGACGCATGCGGGAAATGAACCGCAAATACGTGGACGCTGCCCGGATTTAAGTCAGTCACCTTCGTCATGGAGCAGCTGGAAATCAAGCGGGATGGACTCGGCACCCTCCTGCGCTTTTCCGGCCGGCTCGACACCGTGGCCGCCCAGAATCTTCGGTCCCCGATCCGGGCGGAAATCGAAAAGCTTCCTGCCAGCCTAACCTGCAACTTCCGCGATGTGAATTATATCGGTTCAGCGGTTCTGCGTCTGATTTTTGAGGCGGCCCGGGAGCTTCAGCGCCGCAACGCTCATTTCCGCGTGCTCGATTGCCCCCCGGAAATCCGCCGGGTCTTCGCGCTCACCGGGATGGACCACCTGGTCGAAGGCGGGCCGGGCCCAAGTTTCAGTCATGAAATCAAGGACGGGATCTTGCGTATTTTTCTGAACGGCCGGATGGACGCCGTCCGAGTCGGGGAAATCAGGGAAGAGGTGCGTAAATTGATTCAGACTCACAAAGGCGCGGTTCGCTTTGACGGTTCCGCCGTGCCCTATGCCGCCTCTGCCTTCGTCCACCTCTGCATCGACGCCTCCAAGGCCTCCAAGGCGAACGGAGGGGATTTTGGCCTGGAGAAGGTCCACCCTGAGGTAGCCCAAGTGTTTCGCCTGGCCGGGCTTCAGAGTCTGCTTCTATCTTCCCAATGAAGCACAAGGAGGTCCGGGTCACCGTCAAAAACAGGATTGAGGACCTCCTCCGGGTGAATTCGGTGTTCGAAAGCTTTGCCACGCAACACGAGATCGGTGGTCGTCTCCGCTATCACCTTCTTGTCGCTATCGAGGAAATTCTCACCAACATCATTAAATACGGTTTTGACGAGGCGGGGGTTCATCCCATCCACGTCACTTTTCGAAAGATCGAGGAGCACATCGAAATGGAGTTCGAGGACCGCGGCCGCGAATTCAACCCCCTGGAGGTGGCCGAACCCGACCTCGAAACTCCGATTGAGAACCGCCAACTGGGCGGTTTGGGAATCCACCTCGTGAAAAAGATGGTCGATGTGGCTACCTATCGGCGCGAAGGGGACAAAAACATCCTGCTCCTGAGGAAAACCCACTCCCCCGCCGCCGCGGCTTAATCTGTTTTTTCGGGATTACTTGATCGCGTCGGCTTTGGAACCGTGAATCAAAAAGAGGGATGAAAAGCCACTGATATCGAATACTTCTTTCACGTTCGGTTGCAGGGCGGCCAGGGCAATTTGCCCCCCGGCAGCTTTCATTTTTTTGACGGCCAGCAACAAAGAGCGTAACCCGGCGCTACTGATGAAATCCAGGCTAGCACAATCAATCACCAGCGTTTTTTCCCCTTGTTCAATCGCCCCCACCAGGGCTCGCTCCACGGACGGGGCGCTCGTCGCATCCACCTTTCCTTGGAGTTGTACCACGGTAGCTTTGCCTTCCTTATTGGTGTGAATTTGCACGCTCATGGAGGCAAGAATCCCGCAGGTTTTCATCAGTGTCGAGCCATGAATTCCCATGACCAAGGGGCTTCCCTTGCCCGCCGTCGTAACCGCCCCGAGGATTAAGAAATATGTCACCTGACCCTCTTCTGCAGCATATCCGCAACGTTCCGGACTACCCCAAGAAAGGGATTCTATTTCGCGACATTACCCCACTGCTGGGCCATGCCCAGGGCTTACGGGATGCCTGCTGGCGCATGGCCGCCCCCTTTGAAAGTCGTCCCCCCGAATTGGTGGCAGGTATTGAAGCCCGGGGGTTTATTCTTGGCGGAGTGGTCGCACACCTTTTGGGGGCCGGGTTTATCCCGATTCGGAAACCAGGAAAACTTCCCTCGAAATCCGTTAGTCGGGAATACGCCCTCGAATACGGATCCGGCACGCTCGAACTCCACCAGGACTGCGTCAAAAAAGGACAGAGGGTCCTTTTGGTCGACGACCTCGTGGCCACCGGTGGATCCGCAGAGGCGGCGGTTCTGCTCCTTCGATCCCTCGGCGCGGTGGTCGATGCCGGCTCTTTTCTGATCGACCTCCCCGAGCTGGGGGGAAAGAAAAAGCTTGAGGCCCTTGGACTCAAGTTCCACGCCCTCCTTTCGTTTCCCGGAGAGTGATTCCCACCCGACGCTTCGGCAGGACCGGTCTATCCATGCCGGTACTGACTTGTGGAGGCATGCGGTTCCAGCACCGATGGGACGAGGAACCAGCCCAACCCATTCCGCAGGAGAATCAGGCCAACTTGGAGCGCATTATTGCCCGGGCCCTGGAGCTGGGAATTCGACACATCGAAACGGCCCGTGGCTATGGCACCTCCGAGGCTCAACTCGGCCCCATTCTTCAGAAGCTTCCACGCAACTCATTCATCCTCTTCCACGCAACTCATTCATCCTCCAAACCAAAGTGGCTCCCGCGGCTCATCCGGAGGAGTTTGAAAACACCTTCCGCCTCTCACTTTCCCGGCTCGGCCTTCCGTGGGTGGATCTTCTTTCCCTGCACGGGGTGAACGACCGGGAGACGGCGGAATGGTCTCTGCAGCCTGGAGGGTGCCTCGAGCGAGCCCGGTGCTGGCAAAGGGAGGGGCTTTGCCGCCATGTCGGATTTTCCACCCATGGGCCCGCCGATCTGGTGGAGGAGTTGGTGGCCGGCAACCGCTTCGATTATGTGAACCTCCACTGGTACTACATTTTTCAGGAACACACCCGGTCCCTCGAGGCAGCCCAAAGGAACGATATGGGCGTCTTCATCATCAGTCCCAACGACAAGGGCGGCATGCTTTATCAACCCCCGGATTTGCTAAAAAATCTTGCCGCACCGCTTTCTCCCATGGCTTTCAACACCCTTTTTTGCCTGCGCCGCCCGGAAATTCACACGCTTTCGATCGGCGCCGCCCGACCGACTGACTTTGATGAACATATCGAGGCTGTCCGGAGGCTTCCTGAGGTTGGGGAGCTTCTGCCCCCGGTGGAGAAGTGCTTGCAACAACAATGGGAAAGCTCGCTGCCGGAAGGCTGGCGAAAGACTTGGCAACAGGGTCTTCCCCACTGGTCCGATTCCCCAGGACAGGCGAACCTTCGGGAGATCTTGCGATTGCATAACCTGGCCCTCGCCTACGACCTGGTGGGGTACGGCAAGATGCGTTACAACCTGCTTGGCCAAGGCGGCCACTGGTTCCCTGGAAAATCTCTGGCGGATCTTACCCCGGAGGAAATCCGCCCCGCCCTAAAAACTTGTCCTAACCCCGAAGAAACCCTTTGCCGCCTTTTCGCCGCTCGAAATCTTTTTGCGGGCGAGAAAAAACAGCGTTTGTCCAAGGAATAGGAGATTTTCACCATCGGTAGACGCCTTTGAATGGAGGGGGCCAGAACGTTTATCAATCCTTCTGCGTGAGCGAATTCTCATCATCGCCGGAGGCGGCATTCCAGATGGGCGAAGCAGGTCTGAGGAAGTCAAAAGGGGCCTACCACGGTACTGGCCACCCCTTACCTCAACCCCACCGGAAGCAAAATTAGGAACGTCTGAGCGACTAATAGGCTGGTGATGTAGAAAAAGGCAGCCTCCTCCCACGGCATCACGCCGCAAATTTTCCAGCCGGTGATCTGATCCTCGTCAAAAAACCAGATTCCTTTGCCGATTGCGACCCAATCGGCCACGCAGAGGTACGTGCCGACGACCAGCGTGGGCACCACCACCTGCAACCAATAGGCCAAAAGAAGCGGACCGCCTACAATCCACTGGATCCCCACCACGGGCAGGAACCAGTAAAAAAGGTGCCACGCATAATGGATCCGGGGCTCCCGCCGGGGCCATTCCTTCAGGGCCACGCCAATGGCCGCCCAAAAAATCAACAGGACGGCGATGTGCCGTAGCACCGATGGGTCGCCAATCCATCGGGCGGGGGCCACCCCGCGGGGCGGTTCCACCCAGTGCAAAAAAGCCCAACTCAGCCACATCACCTCCAGGCTTTGGATGATAAAAAATGCATACTCCTCCACGGGTAGTTTTCCCACCCGGAACCAGACCCTCTCCCTCGGAAAATCCCAGATTCTCTTGGCTACCGCGTAATTATCCCAAGGGGAGGTGAAGGCCATGACGATCCCTAGGATCCCCAGCATCACCAAAACCATCTCCTGCGGCCAGATGCCCCGCCCGGAAAGAAAAAATAGGGCCGCCAGCAGGGGTAGATTAAACGCCAGATGAAACCCGATATACGTCATGATCTCCTACGGGTTTCGGTTGTTCCGTGCCGGTCGGCAAGCCAGATGTTTTCGCCGCCACCGCGGTTGGTTAGTATTCCCTAAATGGAAATTCTCCTGATCGCGGGACCCGCCTCCGTGGCCTTGGATCGGGCCCGTATGCTGGCCAACTTCTCCACGGGCAAAACCGGGGTGATCCTTGCGGAAACACTCCGCAAGCATCGACACCACGTCACTCTATGGTACGGCACCGGCGCGACCTATCCCCTGCCCACCGGCCTGCACTCGTCCGAACGGTTCCAAACCATCCACGATCTGGAAAAGCTGCTTCACAGGGCAGATCTGAAGCAGTTTGGGGCGATTCTCCTGCCGGCGGCCCTACCCGATTACGACCTTGCCTCGGCCCATGACATGGCGGGCAATAAGTTGTCCCGGGACAAATGGCCCGGCCACCTCGAGGGCGTCCGCCTGGAACTCAAACCGGCCCCACGGGTGCTCAACAAAATCCGCACCCTCGCTTCTTCTTCTAAAATCGTCGGCTGGAAATGGGAGGCGGAGGGCGCCGCCGCGGAGCTTCACCAGTCCGCCCGGGAGCAGATCGAGGATTGCCGAACCGACGCCTGCGTCCTGAACGGTCCGGCCTACGGTGAGGGCTATCTGTTCATGCCCAAGGTGGGAGAACCCATCCGCTGCGCCCATCCCGCGGAACTGGGTAATGCCTTGGCGGCGTTTTTAGGCCCGACGTAGGCCGACGATCAGATCACGTAGAGGATCGTGTAGAGAAAAATCCAGACCACGTCGACGAAATGCCAGTAGTAGCCGGTTAACTCTTCACAGGTATGGGAACCGGTGGGGGTCTGCCCGGAAAACAAGCGCATCTGCCGGAGGATGGCCCGCCAGGTCACATAAAGGATCGCCATCAATCCCAGAAATACGTGGGCTCCGTGGAAGCCGGTCATGGTGAAGAAGCAGGACCCATAAATCCCGTAGGTGTCGAACCACATCCCCTCATGCTTCAAGTGCAACCACTCCCACGCTTGCACCCCCAAAAAGATGGAGCCGAACAGGGCGGTCAGGCCGTAACCGAGGAGACCGCTCCCTCCTTTGCGCATGCGGGATTCGCCCCAATGATAAGTCACGCTGCTCGCCAGCAGGATGACGGTGTTGGCGATCATCACCCAATTCAGGAAGGTGGGCGGGATTTTGACGCCGATTTCTGGCGCCCCGGCCGGGGGCCAGTTGCCCGGGCCTTGAGCCAACCGCAGAACGATGTACCCGCCAATCAGACCCGCAAACAACATCGCCTCGGAGGCAAGAAACACCAGCATTCCAAACTTGGGCAAGGTGAACCGCGGAGCCCCAGCGACGCTGGAAGAGTGGTCGGCGGTGATGGCAGCGGGACTCACGAAGAAATCGATTTAGGGTTGGACCGGTTCTTTGGCGATAATGAAATAAACCCAGTAGGCGGTCATGGCCAGAACAGCCGCGATCATCACCAAGAGGAGTCGCACGTTGGCCTTGCGAACAGGATCGTTTTTCATCGGCGGTCCGCCACCAGCAGAACAAGGAGAATCGGGAGATAGGCCACCGATGCCAAGAACAGCCTCCGGGCGGTTTCCTGTGTGGGATGAAGGGCAAATCGTCCCGCTCCCCAAGCGAACCCCAGGCTCAACAGCACGGCTCCCCCCAGATACCAGGGGCCTGCCGCACCGAGGTAAAAGGGCCAAATCGCGGCCACCAGCAGAGCCAGACAATACAGCGTGGCAACCAGTCCCGTGATCCTGCCCTTGTCATCGGAGCACGGCAGCATGCGGAAGCCGGCCCTTCGATAATCCTCCCGGTGCCGCCAGGCGATCGCCAAGAAGTGTGGGATTTGCCAAAGAAAAAGGATCGAGAACAAGGCCCAACCCTCCGCGCCGATCCTTCCCCTGCCCGCTACAAATCCCAACAAAGGTGGAATCGCCCCAGGCACCGCTCCTACCAAGGTGTTGAGAACCGACCATTTTTTCATTGGTGTGTAGAGAAAGAGATATAAGGCCAGCGTGCAGGCCGCTAAAAAGGCCGCCGGCGCGTGCACCCCGAGATAAAGAATGCCCAACCCGGCCACCGCCATGAGGGCCCCACCAAGCAGTGCCTCGTCCGGACTCACCCGCCCGGCCGGCAACGGCCGCTGGGCGGTGCGAACCATCCGCGCGTCCAGGTCCCGCTCCATCCATTCGTTCAGAACCGCCGCCGCCGCTGCGACCAGCACGGTTCCGGACAAGGTGAAGAGAGTTCGCCACAGATCCAACTCTCCCCCCGCACCGCAGTACAGCCCCACAAGGGTGGTCAGCAAAACCAAAAGGGTCAACCGGGCCTTGGAAAGCTCGGCCCAGTCCTGCAAACGGGCCCGCCAACCGACCGTTTTCGCCGTGGGGGCAAGCAGAGCCTCGGCCGTATTCATCGGGGCAGACCGGAGGGGGTCGGTTGGGGAGATCCGGATTTGGAAAAGTTCTGCACCGAGCGCCAGGAGGCGAGGCCCAACAACCAACCGGTCAGAGTCAGACCCGCACCAAAAAGGACATGTAGGGTGGCGATCTCCGCTCGCCGCCCGCTCCAGATCGTGAGGATGCCGAGAAATACCTGACTCCCCGCCAAGGCCGCCCACAGCATGACTCCGCGTCGCCACCAAGACGGCGTCGAGGTGGGGCCGACACTCCAGATGGCCCCCGCGAATATTCCCAAGGCTGCCACAAGACCCAGCGTGCGATGCAGGATTTGCCAAAGGATCAGCGAGGCCGTGGTGGCCGGCCATTGAAGCTCCGCCGCCCGGTAGTCGTTGATGCCCCGGAGTACATCTGTCTGCCAGAATGCGGGAAGCCAGTGCCCGTAGATCTTTGGAAAATCGGGAATCGAGAGATACCCCGGCCCCTCATGCCGTAGGAAGGCTCCCAGGATCGTTTGCAGAAACACCGCCGCAGTCAGTCCCCAGGCCATCCGCATCCGGGCCTTGGACAGATCGTCCGAGCGCGCCGAATCCCCCCAGAAGCGGGACAGCACCAGCGCCAAGCTGCCGGCTACCACCAAAAAAACCTGCGCCAGACAGGCATGCATCAACCCCAAAACCCAAGAAACCTGCAGCACCCTTTGTCCGCCCAAAACCCCTTGGGCCACGACAAGAAGAGCAGCCGCCAGGGAGAGTCCTCTCGCCCAGCGGTCCCGAGTCGATGCCCAGACCCAAACGGCCACCGCCAAGGTGATTAAGCCGACACCGGACGCAACCAATCGATGGGAATGCTCGAGAAAGACCATGGCGCAGGCCGTCATCTTCGCCCAGGGAAAGAGAAACATGTTGTGCCCGAAGGTGCCGGGCCAGTCGGGAACAGCCATACCGGCGACCTTCGTCGTCACCTGCCCCCCGAGAGTGATCAAGAACAGAATGGCGCCCGCGAGAAAGCAGGCGGCCCGGTAAACGCCGGCCGGCCGCAGGACAGAACTCATCCCACCGGAGCCGGGCGAAGGCGGGACGGTGAGCCGGCCGGGTGATCAGGCTCAGTCGGCTCGTTCTGCATGATGTAATCCTTACCGTGGCCGGGAACGCTGTAGTCGTAGGCCCCGCGGTAGACCGTCGGGGTGGTGGCGAAGTTGCCGTGGCCAGGAGGCGAATCCACCGTCCACTCCAGGGTGGTGGCTTCCCACGGATTTCGACCTGCCGGGACGCCGTGCCTCAAGCTGCGGAAAAAGTTAACAAGAAAAACGATCTGGGAAAAACCCAGCCCGATGGCGGATAGGGTAATGAACTGGTTGATAGGTTGCAGGGCGCGCAGATGCTCGTAGACCGTCGGATCCGCGATCCGGCGCATCATCCCGCCCAAACCCACGTTGTGCATCGGAAAGAAGCACAGATTAAAGAAGATGAAAGTGAGTGCGAAATGGATCTTCCCAAGTGTTTCATTCATCATCCGGCCGAACATTTTCGGGTACCAGAAGTAGATCGCGGCAAAGACGGCGAAAATGCTGCCGCCAAAAAGCACGTAGTGGAAGTGGGCGACGATAAAATAGGTGTGATGGACAAAAATGTTCACCGGCGTCGAGGCCATGAAGATCCCGGAGAATCCGCCGATGACAAACATCGCCACGAACGCGAGGGCGTTGAGCATCGCGGTGTTGAACCGGATCGAGCCACCCCAGATTGTCCCCAGCCAGTTGAAGGTCTTGATGGCTGAAGGCACGGCGATGACCATGGTGGAGACACCAAACGCCGCCGAAAGGACGAGGTTCATCCCGGAAACGAACATATGGTGCCCCCAGACGATAAAACCAAGGAAGCCGATCGCGATCATCGCGTACACCATCGCACGGTAGCCAAAAACGGGCTTCCGACTGTTGACACTCAGAATGTCACTCACCATCCCCATGGCCGGCAAGATCATGATGTAGACCTCTGGATGACCAAAAAACCAGAACAGGTGCTGCCAAAGCAACGGTTGTCCGCCCTTCGCCGGATTAAAGAAGTTGGTACCAAAGTTCAGGTCGAGCACCAGCATGGCCCCGGCAGCCGAAAGAACCGGTACGGCCAAGAGAAGAAGGAAGGCCGTGATAAACAGGGCCCAGACCGCCAGAGGCAACCGAAAGAAACCCATGCCCGGAGCCCGCATGTTGACGATCGTGGTGATGTAGTTGAAGGCTCCCATGATCGAGGCCAGACCATTGATAAATAGACCGGTCGCCCAGAGGCTCTGCCCGATTCTGGCCCCGTTATAGGCGCCCACGCTGCTGAGCGGCGCATACCCGGTCCAACCGGCGGCGGCGGCACCTCCCGCCACGAAAAATCCAGCCAGCATGATGAAGCCAGACGCCAGCCAGACCCAGTAGGACAATTCGTTGATGAGCGGGAAAGCCATGTCCCCTGCCCCGATTTTCAAAGGGATCAAATAGTTTCCAAAGGCTCCAATCAGCACTGGCATCACCACGAGAAAGACCATCACCGTGGCATGCATCGTGAAAAGAGCGTTGTAGAACTGCGGGTTGATGAACGGCAGGGAGAGCGGGTTGCCGACGTTGCCGTCGGGCATCACCTGCGTGGAGGGAAACGCCAGTTGCCAGCGCAAAAGAAGCGCCAGGGCCCCGCCAATAAAAAGGAACGCCAAGGAACTAAAAAGGTACTGGAGCCCGATGATCTTGTGGTCGAGAGACCAGATGTACTTCTTCCATCCTGTGGCCTCGTGATGGTCGTGATGACCGTGGGCGTCGGCATGCGTCATGGTGGCAGTGCTCATGATTTGGCTCCTTTTATCGATTGGCAACCGCGGTGGTCTCAGCAGAAGAATTTGGCGAAGCGGCAGTCAGGGGAGCTTTTCCCTTTACCCAGGCCAAGTAATCAGAATCCGGCACGACCGCGAGTTTCCCGAACATCTTGTAATGCCCTTGGCCGCAAAGCTGGTTGCAGGCGAGCTGGAAGCTACCCACCGAGTCGGCCTTGAACCAAACAAAGTCATAGACCCGGCCCGGCACCATGTCCTGATACAGCCGGAATTCCGGCACGTAAAACGCATGGATCACATCCTTGGAGCCGAGATGAAGTTGCACCGGACGGTTCACAGGAAACACCAAGTCATTGTAGGTCGTGAAGTCGTCCTTGCCGTCGGGATCGTTCGCATCGATGCCAAAAGGGTTGTCCTTGCCGATTTTCCGCGAATCCATTTTGCCAAGTTTTCCATCTGGCCCGGGGTAGCGAACGTTCCAGCCAAACTGCTCCCCCACCACCGCCACCTGTAGCGCGTCCGCCGGGGCTTTCTCCATCCGCATCCGTCCCCACATCTCATTTCCGTAAATCGCCAAGGCCAGAAAGATGAAAACGGGGATCGTCGTCCAGACCACCTCCAGGGTGTTGTTGCCGTGGCTGTGAATCGCGCCCACCCCGGCCCGGTGGCGGTACTTTACAATAAAATAAATCATCGCACCAAACACGAGAGCCCCCGTGATTCCGGTCAGCCAAAGGATCACATAAATCATAAAGTCAATTTCATGACCGAAGTGACTAACATTGCGGGGCAGCCACCAGACACCCGTCTCCCGCATTTCCGCCCAGCCCGTGGAAGCCCAGGCCAGCATCGCCCCAAGGACTCCCCTGCGGAAGAACCGGCAGAATTTCGACATGGACAGAGTCTCCTTCGGTTTGGGAATTTTTCAACTCTATCAGGCGGTTTTCCTTGCCGACCCAAGGAGACAGCCTCTGCCCAACCCCTGTTTCCGAGGGAAAAGAAGACTGTTAAAAATTCTAATGCACGGGTTGTTGGTCTTAATACCTCTAATGCCTTCTTGATGAAAAGAAACGGAACCTTCAGTTTGTAAGTTTCCAACGTTTGAACACGATCCACCCAAAACCCAGCCGCTGACTTAACTTCCCCATGGCCAACATTTTCCCTCGCTGGACGAACTGGCTTCCGATCAAGCTTTTGGTCTGTGTCGCCGTGGTCGCTGCCAGCATCGTTTCCGGGATGGCCTACTACTTCACCCCGAAATACACCCGGGTCGGGTACCAACCCACCCAACCGGTCGAGTTCGATCACTCCCTCCACGTCAACCAACTCGGCATGGACTGCCGCTATTGTCATTCCCAAGTCGAAAAGTCCGCCCATTCCAACATTCCCGCCACCCAGACCTGCATGAACTGCCATACGCAAATCAAGGCCCAGAGCCCGAAGCTCGAACCCGTCCGCCAGTCCTGGAAAACCGGTCAACCGGTTCCCTGGGTCAGGATCCATAAGGCGCCCGATTACGTTTATTTCAACCACTCCGCCCACGTGAATCGTGGCATCAGTTGCGTGGCCTGCCACGGCCATGTGAACCACATGCAGGTCGTCTGGCACGACAAGCCCCACAGCATGGGCTGGTGTCTCGAATGCCATCGTGCCCCTGAAAACCATCTCCGCCCGCTCGACCAAATCACCAATCTGGATTGGGAACCGCCCGCCGGCACATCCCAACGGGAACTCGGCGAAAAATTTGTCCGGGAGTGGAATATCAACCCCCCGGTGAGCTGTAGTGGGTGCCACCGATGAAGCGCGTCCTGCAACATCCTCCTGCCCCCGCCCATGGCCGCACCTATTGGCGTAGTCTGGGGGAATACGCCAAGACTCCGGATTTCGAAGAGTGGCTCCACCGTGAGTTTCCCGCCGGCGCCGCCGAATGGGAACAGGATCCCCTCTCCCGCCGGAACTTCCTCCGTCTGATGGGAGCCTCCCTGGCCCTCGCCGGGCTTGGCCTGGGCGGATGCCGTCGCCCCGAGGCACACCTTGTGCCGTTCACCCAATCACCGGAGTGGCTCATTTCCGGCAAGACCATGTCCTTCGCCACAGCCCAGCCCCGCCGACGTGGTGCCGTGCCGCTTTTGGCCACCACGTTTGACGGACGGCCCATCAAGATGGAGGGCAACCCCCTCCATCCATTCAGCGAGGGCAAAAGCGATAACCACGCGCAAGCCTCCATCCTCGACCTTTACGACCCGGCCCGCCGTCGCCATCTCACCTTCCAGGGGAAAAAGGCCGATACCTCCCAGCTCGAAGCCGAAATCAAGCGTGTCCGCGCTGAGGCCTCCGCCTCCTCCGGCGCCACCTTGGCCGTTTTGGCAGACGAAACCTGTTCGCCGACGCGGGAGCGCCTCCGCGCTGAATTGCTCCGCCAATTTCCGCAAGCCACCTGGGCTGTTTATGAGCCCTTAGCTCCCGGATACGATGCCGAAGCCTCCACGGCCGCTTTTGGCCCGGGCACCCAGTTCCGCGCCAACCTCGCCAACGCTTCCACGATTCTGGCCGCCGACTGCGACTTCCTCGGATCCGAGGACGGCGATCTGGCCGACACCCGCAACTTTGCCGCCGGCCGCCGCATCCGGAAGCCGGGCGACAAGGTCAACCGGCTCTATGTCGCCGAACCTCGCTTCAGCATCACCGGCTCCATGGCCGATCACCGCCTTCGGCTCCGCGCGGGTGAAGTCGGAGCCTTTCTGCTCGAACTCGGGCGCCAGATCCGCAGCCTGCGGGGCAACGCGGAATTAAACGCTGCTCTCTCCTCCGCCCCTGACCTTCCCCTCCCCCATGGCGTTGACGCCGCCTGGATCCGCGAATGTGCGGCCGATCTCGTGACCAACGCCGGTCGCTCCGTTGTTTTGGTCGGGCGCCGTCAACCGGCCTCGGTTCAAGCCCTCGCCCTGGCCATCAACTCCGCTCTCGGCGCCATCGGAAACACCCTGGTGGTGCAGCCGGCTTTCTCCGCCCCTGCCGCCTCCATCCGCGATCTCGCCGCCCGTTTGCAGGCCGGCGCAATCAAATCACTTATCATCCTCGGCGGGAACCCCATCTACAACGCACCCACCGACCTTTCATTCGAAAACCTTCTGGCCTCGGTTCCTTCCTCTCTGCACCTGTCCGCCCAGCCCAACGCCACCTCGGCCAAGTCCTCATGGTTCGTTCCCGGCACACACTACCTGGAGGCTTGGGGCGATGCGCTCTCCGGAGATGGAAGCTATGTTTCCATTCAGCCCACAATCCAACCGCTCTGGGCCGGCGAGAGTCAGTTGGAGTTTCTTTGCCGTCTGACCGGCCAAGCCAAACCGATTGGACCGGCCCTCATCAAGGAAACCTTCGCCGCCCGCACCAACCAAAGCGGACAGAAGTTGGAGGACGCCTGGAATAATCTTGTTCGGGAAGGTTTTGTCCCGGCCAGTTCGACCAGTGCGGCCAAATCCGTGAATGGCGCCGCCGTGGCCGCTTTGGCTGCCAAAATCGGGGACACTGCAGAAGCCTCCGCGGGAGCGCTGGAGGGAGTGTTTGTTTCCTCCCCCGCGATGGACGATGGACGCTATCTCAACAACGGCTGGCTGCAGGAGTGGCCGGATCCGATGACCAAACTCACCTGGGACAATGCGATCCTTCTTTCGTCCACCACCGCCAAGGCCCTCGGTCTCCGCAATGAAATCGTCAAAGGCATCCTCGTCGCCGATGTCGTCCGGGCCACGCTGGCCGGACAAACGGTCGAAGCCCCGGTCGTCATCGCCCCGGGGCATGTCGATTTCGCCGTCAGCCTGCCGCTCGGCTACGGCCAGGACGAACTGGGACCGGTGGCGAAAGGTTCCGGCTTCAACGCCTACCGTCTCCGTCGCACCGATGCGGACTACCTCGCACCGGGCCTGAAACTGGAAAAGACCGGCCGCACCCGGCAACTCGCCGTCACACAGGAACACCAGGTGATGGAGGGGCGCGACCTCGTCCGCGAGGCTGCCGTGGCGGAGTTCAACGAGGATCCGGGGTGGGTCAAAAAGGTCGGCATGGACGCCCACATCCCGCCGAACCAGAGCTTCTACAAGTCCCCCAAACTCGACGGCGAATACCAGTGGGCCATGGTCATCGACCTTTCCACCTGCACCGGCTGCAACGCCTGCGTGACCGCCTGCACGGCCGAAAACAACATCCCGATCGTCGGCAAAGATCAAGTCATGAAGGGCCGCGAGATGCACTGGATCCGCGTCGACCGGTACTATACCGGCGAACCGGAGGAGCCCGAGGCCGTCGCCCAGCCGGTTGCCTGCATGCAATGCGAAAACGCCCCGTGCGAAACCGTCTGCCCCGTCAATGCCACCGTCCACAACGAGGAAGGCCTGAACGTCATGGCCTACAATCGCTGCATCGGCACGCGCTATTGCGCCAACAACTGTCCGTACAAGGTCCGCCGGTTTAATTTCTTCGATTACAACCAGCGCGCCCTCGACAAGCTCTACTGGGGCCCCGTCGCCCCGAAGGGCACCGAGGAGACCATCAAGCTCCAGAAAAACCCGAACGTCACCGTCCGGATGCGCGGCGTCATGGAGAAATGCACCTTCTGCGTCCAGCGCATCGAGGAAGCCAAGATTTCCGCCCGCGTGAAGGCGCGCGACTCCGCCAACATCCGCATCCCGGCAGGCAGTCTCAAGACCGCCTGCCAGCAGGCCTGCCCCGCCGACGCGATTGTCTTCGGCGATCTTAAGAATGAGAAGGAGCAGGTCGGCCAACTTCGCAACCTCCCGCAGAACTACTCCCTGCTTGAATACCTGAATGTTCGCCCCCGGCTCACCTACCTCGGCCGGGTTCGCAACCCCAATCCCGCCATGCCGGGGGCCCGCACCAGTTACCTTCCGTCCCACGGCCACGGGGAATCCCACGGCTCGGAAAATGGGCGCGGCAAAACGGAAGGAGGCCATTGATGCGCGCCGACAATCCCGCCTCCCACGCCGCCTTCGCCAAGGCCGCCGAGTACATCGACCGCAAGCCGCTCGTCAGCAACCGGCGCTCCCTTTCCTGGATCACGGACCACGTCTGCCGGATCGTGGAACAGCCCGCGCCGCTTTGGTGGTGGATTGCCACGGTTTGCTTTGGCGCCGTGGCCGCCCTCACCCCTGCCATGCTTACCTATCTCGTGGCCACGGGCGTGGGCGTTTGGGGCCTCAACGTTCCGGTCTGCTGGGCGTGGGATATCACTAACTTCGTGTTCTGGATCGGTATCGGTCACGCCGGCACTCTCATTTCCGCCATCCTCTTTCTCACCCGCCAAAAGTGGCGGACCTCCATCAACCGCTCGGCCGAGGCCATGACCATCTTTGCAGTGATCTGCGCCGGCATCTTTCCGGCCTTCCACGTGGGTCGTATCTGGTTTGCCTGGTTCCTTTTCCCCATCCCGAACGCCAACGCCATCTGGCAAAACTTCCGCAGTCCCCTGCTCTGGGACGTGTTCGCGGTCTCCACCTACTTCACGGTTTCCCTCATTTTCTGGTACCTCGGCCTGATCCCAGACCTCGCCTCCCTCCGCGACCGCGCCACCACGCGCCTCCGCCAGATGATCTACGGCATCCTGGCGATGGGTTGGCGGGGCTCCAACCGGCAGTGGACCCACTACGAGAAGGCCTATCTCATTCTTGCAGGCATCTCCACGCCGCTCGTGCTCTCCGTGCACAGCGTCGTGTCTTTCGACTTCGCCACATCCATCGTCCCTGGCTGGCACACTACCATCTTCCCTCCGTACTTTGTCGCCGGGGCCATCTTCGGCGGTTTTGCCATGGTGCTTACTCTGCTCATCCCATTCCGAGAACTGTATGGCCTCCACGATCTCGTCACCGACAAGCACATCGACAACATGTGCAAGATCACCCTCCTGACCGGCTCCCTCGTGGGTTACGCCTACTCGATGGAGTTCTTCATCGCATGGTACAGCGGCAACCCGTACGAGATTTATGCCTTCATGAACCGCGCGTTCGGCCCGTACTGGTGGGCCTACTGGGCCATGATCACCTGCAACGTCATCGCCCCGCAGCTCTTCTGGTTCAAATACTGCCGACAAAATCCATGGGTCGTCCTCGCCCTCGTCATGTTCCCGAACACGGGCATGTGGTTTGAGCGTTTCGTCATCATCGTCACCTCCATCCACCGTGATTTTCTCCCTTCTTCCTGGGGCTACTTCTCGCCGACCTGGGTGGATATCACCCTCTTCATCGGGACAATTGGCTTGTTTGTCTTCCTCTTCCTTCTTTTCGTCCGCTTCCTCCCGATGATCACCATATTTGAAGTCAAGAACGTCACCCCGGAGGCTGATCCGCACCACCATGGCGAGCATGATTCCCAAGGCCACGCCTCCCACCCGGCTCCGGCCAAGGCCCACGCATGAGCCAGAACGAATCCAACCTCCACGGGCTGGGCGCGGAGTTCCCCTCTGCCGCCTCCCTCATGCACGCCGCCGAAAAAGTGCGCGACTCCGGCTTCCGCAAGTGGGACGTCTACTCCCCCTTCCCGATTCACGGCATGGATGCCGCCATGGGCTTCAAACGCTCCCGTGTCTCCCTTTTTTCCCTGCTGGGTGGAATCACCGGGCTAACCACCGCCTTCGCGTTGATTTACTACACTTCAGCCCTGAACTACCCCCTTATCGTCCAGGGCAAGCCATACTTTGCCTTGGAACCCTCCATGCCGATCTTCTTCGAGCTAACCGTGCTCCTCACCGCTTTTGGCACCATCATCGGCCTGCTTCTCCTTACCCTCATGCCGCGCCTCCACCATCCGGTCTTCAACTGGGACCGTTTTAAGCGGGTAAGCGATGACGGTTTCTTCCTTGTACTCGAAGCGGCTGATCCCCGTTTCGAAAAGGGTGCTTCCCGCCGCTTCCTGGAAGAGCTGGGCGGCACCCACATCACGGAAATTTATCAGGATCCCGATCCGTTCCCGCATCCGGCCCGCCCGGAGACGCAAGGCCACGCATGAAGGGGTTCATCCGCACTTTCTTGGCCATCTTCGGCGCTGCCGGTCTGGCCATCTTGGCCATCGCCGGGTTCCGCGGAAGCTTCACTCAACGCACCCCGATCGAGATTTTTCCCGACATGGACCGGCAGCCGAAATACAAGTCCCAGGCACCCTCCCCGCTCTTCCCCGAGGGCCGCGTTGACCGCGTACCGCCGTACGGCACCGTTCCGTTTCACGTTCCCACCGACCAGCCGTATCTCATCAGCGGAAAAATGGGGAATATGTGGGGCACCGGCATTCCCGTGACCGTCGACAAGAAGCTCCTCGCCCGCGGCCAGGAGCGGTACCAGATCAACTGTCAGGTCTGCCATGGGGCTGTGGGCGCCGGCAACGGCATCACTTCCCAGTATGGCCTCGTCGGGGCGGCCAACCTTCACCAGGACAAGTACCGCCAGATGGCCGATGGCGAAATCTTCAACACCATCACCCACGGCAAGGGCCAGATGGGACCCTATCACCACATCGCCGTCGAAGATCGTTGGGCCATCATTGCGTACATCCGCGCGCTCCAGCTTTCCCAGAATGCCCCGGCCAATCTGTTGCCGCCGGACTTTGCCCAGGCAGGTAACCCATGAGCGCCCCGCACGGTCCTCTTCCTTCGCCAGAGAAGCTGCGCGTGGAGAAACTCGGTGTCCTGCCGGTTCTCTTCCCGGCGCTCGGCGTGATCGGCCTCGCTTCGGCCTTCGCTTGGGGTTGGGCCACCAACCACGCTCAGTTGGCCTTTTCCTACCTGTTCGCCTTTGCCGTGGGTTTCACCCTCTGCGCCGGATCCCTTTTCTGGACGCTTCTCCATCACGCCCTCGACGCCGATTGGTCCGTCCTCATGCGCCGTATCCTGGAAACCGTCGCTTCCTGCTTCCCTGTGATTCTCGTGCTCTCCCTGCCCTTGTTGTTCCTTTTTCCAAAGGAACTCTGGCACTGGATGACGGCCGACACCGCGCACGATCCCCTACTCGCCTGGAAGCGACCTTTTCTCAACGAACCGTTCTTCTACGCCCGCTGCGCCTTCTATCTTCTCTTCTTCAGCTCCGCCGCCCTACTCTATCGCCGCTGGTCCGTCCAGCAGGATGAGGACGGCGACCCCCGGATCACCCTGCGCTCCCGCCACACTGCCTACGGCTTCATCCCGCTATTCGTGCTTAGTTTCACTTTTGCCGGATTCGACTGGTTGATGGCCCTCGATCACCACTGGTACTCCACCATGTGGGGCGTCTACCTCTTTGCGGGCGCGGCCCAATCCTCCATGGCCCTCCTGATCCTCATCACCAACGGCTTGGTCCGGACCGGACATCTGCGCGGACTCTTCACCGTCGAGCACAACCACATCATGGGCATGCTCCTCTTCGCCTTCACCGTCTTCTGGGGGTACATTTCCTTCAGCCAATATTTCCTGCAGTGGTACGCCAATATCCCGGAGGAAACATGGTTCTTCGTCTACCGCAATACCGGCACCTGGTTCTACTACTCCATTTTCCTCGTCGTGGGACACTTTTTCGTTCCCTTCATCCTGCTCCTCACCCAACCCGCCAAACGCACCCCATGGCGCATCTGCACGGCGGCCGGGTGGGTTCTCCTCATGCACTGCGTGGACCTGTACTGGGTGGTGATGCCGAACCTCCAACTTCAGGAGGCCCGCCATGCCGGCCTTCCACCCGCCACCACTGGTTTCCACCCGCATCCGATCGATATTCTCGCGTTGATCGGCGTGATCGGTGTCCTCGCCCACACATTCCTTTCCCTTCTGGCTCGTCGTTCCATTTTCCCGGCACGTGATCCCCGTCTCCGAGAAAGCCTCGGAGTCACCAACTGGTCATGAGCGACAAGCCCCACTCCCTCTCCGAGCGCAGTCATCCCTACCTGCCCGGGCTTTGGCTCGCCGCCGGCTTCCTCGGTTTGGCCAGCCTCGCACTACTCCTACGTCCAGCAGGCGTCACCCCCGACACCATTTTGGAAAAGGCCGCGATGGAGCGGTGGGACAAACTTCAGAAGCTCAAGAGTGAGCAGGAAAAAGAAGCCAATTCCTACGGATGGATCGACAAAGAAAAAGGCATCGCCCGCATTCCGGTGGCCAAGGCAATGGAACTCACCGCCCGAAAGCTGCGCGCGGAAGATCCTCGCCCCGCCTACCCGATCACCACCATCGCCCCATCCGCCATCACGTCGGCCGGCTATCCGCTGTACCCCGAAGTGC
>RFWS01000081.1 GCA_009921985.1 bacterium
CCCCACTATCCCGTGCTCTTCCGAGGGGCTGGTGGCTGGGTGGCACACGAGTTCATCCTCGATCTCCGCCCCTTCAAGGCTTCCGCCGGGATCGAGGTGGATGACGTGGCGAAGCGCCTCATGGATTACGGCTTCCACGCCCCCACCGTCTCCTGGCCCGTGGCCGGAACGATCATGATCGAGCCTACCGAATCCGAGTCTCGCGAGGAGCTCGACCGCTTTGCCGATGCCCTCATCGCCATCCGCCAGGAAATCGCCGCGATCGAATCCGGCAAGTCGGACCGCGCGAAAAACCCGCTTAAGCTCGCCCCCCACCCGGCGACCGATGTGCTGTCCGATTCCTGGGACCGTCCCTATTCCCGCGAACAGGCGGCCTTCCCCGCCTCCTGGACCCGCATCTCCAAATACTGGCCCCCCGTCTCCCGTATCGACGCCGTCCATGGCGACAGAAATCTGATCTGCTCCTGCCCCTCCGTATCCGAACTAGCCTCCTAAACTAGCCTCCTAATCCTCCCTCTTTCCACCTTCTACGGAAATTTTCCCAAAAATTTCCTCTGCCGGGTACGTCCAAATCTCCGACAACGTCGGATGGTAGTGCGGTAAATTCATCATCTCCTCCGCCGTCCCCCGGTACCGCATGATCGCCAGCGGTTCATGGATCAGATCCGAGGCGTGCGGTCCCACCACCTGCGCCCCCACAATCTCCCCCCTCTGCTTGAGCGCGATCAGTTTCACAAACCCGTCGGTCGCCCCCATCACCATCGACTTTCCGTGGTCCGCGAACGGATAGCTCGCGGTCACAATGTCCCACCCCTTCTCCCGACACTCCTTTTCCGAATACCCCACCGCGGCCGCCTCCGGAGACGTGAAAATCACCTCGAGCTTCAGCCGGTAATCCATCCGCTCCCTTGGCACCTTGTCCGCCACCAGTGCCGCCGCATTTTTTGCCGCCACCTCGCCCTGCTGGATCGCCAAGTGCACCACCTCGTACGGACCGCACACATCCCCCGCTGCAAACACATGCGACACATTCGTCTGTTGGGTCGGTTGGATCACCACTTTTCCCTTTTCCGTCTTCACCCCAGCCGTCCACAGATTTAGCTCGTCCAGATCGGGCTCCCGACCGAGCGCCTGCAAGATCTGCTCCGCCTCCACGCTCCTTTTCTTGCCGTTCTGCAGGAACTCGATCTTCTTTTTCCTTCCCTTCTTCAAGACCCGCTGAATTTGCGTCCCGCAAAATACCTCGCTCCCTTGCTCTCGGAACACCTTCGCCAGCGTGTCCCCCACCTGGGTGTCCGATTCGGGCAGTAGCCGCTCACTCCTTTGGATCACCGTCACCTTTACTCCCAGGTGGGCGTAATACTGGGCAAACTCCAGCGCCACCGCCCGGCCCCCTAAGACAATTAGACTTTTTACCGGTTTGGCCGCTTGCAGACAGTCGTCGCTCGTCCAATACCCCGCCTCCTCCAGCCCGGGAATCTCCCGCTTCGCGGTCCTTGATCCCGTAGAGACCAAAAACGTCTTCGCTTCGATCTCCGCCGGAACCTTCTCCTTTCCCACCGCCTCAAGCGCCAACCGGTGCGGACTCGTAAAACGTCCCTTCGCCCGGTAAAACGTGAACTTCCCCTTTTCCAACTGCTCCCGCCGGTAGTCGGCAAACTCCCCGATCAGCCGGTCCTTCCGCCTAAGGATCGCTTTCCAGTCGGGCTTCGGTTTTCCCACCCGGATCCCGAACTCCCCCGCCCGGCCGATCTCATGGTTCCGGTGTGCACTTTCCAACATCGTTTTTGTCGGCATGCAGCCGCGGAGGATACACAGCCCCCCAACTATCTGACCTCCCTCGATTACCGCCACTTTCAGCCCCAGCCCCGCCGCCGTCCGCGCTGCCGCATAACCCGCGCTCCCTGCGCCAACCACGGCCAGGTCGTAGGTGGGGATCATATGAGGATCAGGCGGTCAGGGTGACTTCGCCCGCCTTGCCGCCAAACTTTGGATAAAGAAACCGGGCTGCCGGCACCGTCTCCCGCGTCACCACCGCGGCCGTCTCCAGGCCTTTCTCAGCCAGGTGCCGCAACGACTCCTGCAACAAGGCGGCTCCCATTCCGCGCCGCTGGTATTCATAATCGATCAGAACTCCGGACAGCAAATGAGGCCCCTCCCCGGCGACCGGATAAAGGGCGCTGATCCCCACCACGCGCGGTCCATGGACCAATGCCAACAACACCATTCCCACCACCGGTTTGCCTTCGGGAAAAAGACGTTTCCGCAACTCCTCCAGATGGCCGTCCAGCCCGATGATCCAACTCTTCTCGTTCAGGAAGGCCTTCTGGATCCCTTCCCAGATTGCCTCCACGTCGTACTCCTTCATCTCCTTGATCTCGTGCTTAGGGGGAAGCGTGGGCGCTTGGGTGGGGACTTTCTTCAAATCCCATTCAAACCGAATCTTCCGGATACCCTTCATCAGGATAATATTGGAACGCAAAAACGCGCCTGATCCAAGCAGGAATCGGGTCTACTTGCTCCCCGGCTTCACGGCGGGAATTTTCTTCAGGTCCGCCGGGATCTTGTCCGGCTCGAACGTCTCCACTGTTAGCTTCATCAGGGAACAGAGCGGCGCCCCCAGTTCCGGTGGCTTCTCGCTGCGGTCCACCAGACAGGCCACCCCGGTCACCTCGCCGCCTGCCGCCTTCACCAAGGCGATCGTCTCCTTCACTGCGCTGCCCGTGGTGATCACATCCTCCACCACCAAAAACTTCTCCCTCGGCTTCACCTCAAACCGCCGGATCTTTAGTTTTCCTTCTTCCTTCTCCGCGAAAATATGCCTCCGCTTGAGATGCCGCCCCACCTCATGCCCCACCAGAATGCCTCCCATTGCCGGGGAAATCACCGAATGAAACGTCCAACGCTCAACCTTCAACTTGGCCACCAGCGCGCGGCACAGTTCGGCCGTCGCCGCCGGATCCTGCAAAACCAACGCACACTGAAAAAAGGTCCGGCTGTGTTTGCCCGACCGCAACACAAAGTGGCCGTGCAAAAGGGCCCCGCAGCGGCGGAACACCTGCAGCACCTGCTCTTGGGTCATGACCCGGCCCGCCGGGCCAACAGCTCGATTTCCACAGCCCCGCCCTTCGGCAACGCCGCCACCTGGATTGTCGACCGGGACGGAGGATCCTCGGGGAAGAATTCGGCATACACCGCGTTCATCTCCGGAAAGGTTTTAAGGTCGGTCAAGAAAACTGTCGCTTTGACCACATCCCCCAGGGTCAACCCACCTTCCTTGAGGAGGCTCTGGGCCCTTTCCAAGGCTTTCCGGGTCTGTTCGGCCACGGAACCACTCATCAGGTTCCCCTGCTCATCCAGCGCCAACTGGCCGGAAAGAAAAACGAATCCACCGGCCTCCGTCGCCTGTCGGTACGGTCCAATCGCCGGCCCCGCCACCTTCGAACTCCATCCTCTATGCCCCATGCCCAATCCTTTCCCATGCCCCCCCATTGGTCAATTCACCTTACTTCAGTTCTGAGATCTCACCGGAATCGTAATCCTAAGCTCATTCGGCGTTCTCGCACTCCTGCCTGCCTGCCCATAGTCTTAAGCTATGAATACGCTGGTTTTCAGCTCTCGTGCTTATTTTGAATCCAGCCTTCGCAAGGAGAATTCCGACCGGCATCACCTCAAGTTTCTCGAGACTAAACTAACGTCCAACACTGCCCCTTTGTGTGCCGGCTACGGCGCCGTTCTGGTCTTTGTAAATGACCGCGTGGATCGCCCGTGTCTGCAGGTTTTAGCCAAAAACGGCACTCGGCTGGTCGCGACCCTCAGCACCGGCACCAACCACATCGACCTCATTACCGCAAAAGAGCTGGGCATCACCGTTGCCTCCGTCCCCTCCTACTCCCCCCACGCCGTTTCCGAATTCACCCTCGCCATCCTGCTCGCCATGGCCCGAAAAATCCCCTACGCCCACCAGCGGGTCCGGGTCAGTAATTTTGAGCTGGAGGGTTTGGAGGGGTTTGAGCTTTACGAAAAAACCGTCGGCGTGGTCGGGACAGGTGCCATTGGTCGAGAGGTGGTGAAAAATCTCTCCGGCTTTGGCTGCAGGATCCTGGCCCACGACCCGGCTCCCCACGAAGCAACGGCCGGCCTATGCCAATACGTCAACCTGGAACAGCTGTTCCGGGAATCGGACATCATCACCTTTCACGTTCCCCTGCTTCCCGGCACCCGTCATTTGGTGAACGAAAAGACCCTCGGACTCATGAAGAAAGGGGTCTTTCTCATCAACACCAGTCGGGGAGCCATCTTTGATACCCCCACCATGATTCAGGGGCTAAAGAAAGGGCACATCGGGCATCTGGCCATCGATGTCTACGAGGAAGAGGCTGGACTTTTTTTCGAGGATCACTCCACGGAAATTCTTAAGGACGACCTGTTTGCCCGACTCCTAACTTTCCCCAATGTCCTCGTCACCGGTCACCAGGCCTTTCTGACCGACCACGCTCTTCGCAAAATCGCCCAAACCACTCTCCAAAGCCTCACCGAATTTGAATCCTCCGGAACCTGCACCCACTGCGTCCGCTCGCAAACGTAATCGTAACACGCAAAAACACATTCCCACTCGCGGCGTTAAGCTCCTTGATCCCCGCTCATTTCTTGTAAATTAGAGATCAGACATGCTCATTGATACTCATTGTCATCTTGATTTCCCTGATTTTAACTCCGACCGAGATGCGGTCATCCGCCGGGCCGTGGAAGCCGGGGTCACCCGCATGATCGCCATCGGCACCAACCTCGACACCAGCCGGGCTGCCCTCGCCCTGGCCGAGCGCCATCCCGAGGTTTACGCCACCATTGGCATCCATCCGAACGAGGTCATGGAGACATCTGATGACGCCGTTTCTCAACTGGAGAAGATGGCCGACCATCCCAAACTCGCCGCCATCGGGGAGTGCGGATTCGATTACCACTCCCTCCCCAGCCAGCAGGAATCCACCTTTGCCAATGTAGCCGCGGCCATCGGCACCACGGCCCCGGGAGCCGAATCCGCCGCCCTTGCTGATGCCGATGTTAAAAACCGCCAGGCGATCTTTTTCCAGGAACAGCTCGACCTCGCGGCCAAACTGGGCCTCAACGTGGTCATCCACCAGCGCG
>RFWS01000082.1 GCA_009921985.1 bacterium
CTTTGCGATCCCCAACGCACTGGGCCTGATGATGTTTGGAGGTCTGACCCAGCTGATCGCCCGACGGGCAGGGAATGGTCCCGATGCGCTGGGCTCCTTTTTTGCCAACTGGTTGCGTCCTTACCGGCTTGTCTTCTTCCTTTACCAGATTTTGGCAATCACGCTGACTATTTTTGCATTGGTCCGGTATGGCTGGCAGCCGTTGGGGTTACAGCCCTCGGGTCTTTATCTCCTTCTCACGATCCTGGTGGTTCTGGCGGCAGCCACCCTGTTTGGGGAGGAGTTCGACATCCGGCGGATCAAATTCAGCCACGGCGTGTTGGGGTTGATTGCGCTCGGGGCCGCGGCGCTGCTCTTTTTCCAACTGCCTTCGATCGGAAGCGGAAAGCCGATGATGACGGGAGCCAATCCTTTCATGGGGCTGAATTTTTGGGGCTACGCGATTCCCATCTGCGTGGGGCTTACGCTGGGGCCCTGGTTGGATCTCCAGCAGTGGCAGCGGGCAATCCAGATCCAGCGGGAAGGAAGTTCTCCCCTGGCAAGCTACCTGGTCGGGGGCTTCCTTTTTTTTCTCCTACTTTTGGCTCACGGAGGTTTGGCGTTGTGGGTGGCCGGGCAGTTGGGCACCGCACCGATGCATCAGGGGATTGACGGGTTAGCCTACGGACAAGACGGGGTGACCCGTTTTCTTTGGGGCGTAGCCTCCCTGCATCCTTGGGCTTTTGGGGCCTATGTGGTGGTCCTTTTCATCATGACTCTCACCACGCTGGACAGCGGTTATATCGCGCTCCGCTGGTATTTGAGCAAGTCAGGCGGGGCGGGACGACCATTTCCGTTGAGTCTTTTGCCGGAAGGGTTGTTGGCCTCTCCCGTGCCCGCGTTCGTCTTTGCCGGACTGTTCACCTTGGCCGCGGTGTATCTGCGTCTGGAGCTGGAATATTTCATGATCTTTTACGCCACCTTTTTCGTGGGGTATGCCGCCTTGGCGTTGGTGCGGGTGTTTCATACCGGGCAGGGCAACGCCCTGCCGCAAGTGAAGATGTTCTGTGTCGGAAGCGTCGCGGTGGTGATTTTCGCCTACGGCTACTTTCTCTCCAATCCTTGGGGCATGATCGTCGGCTCGGTTCTGCCCGTGGGCTATGTTGGTTGGATGCTGCTCAAGCCGGGAGCCTCGCATGAGTTCGTGAGGGGCGTGGAAGAGTTGGAGGGAACGGCTGGCGGGCCGAGCGGGGAATTGGTGATGCCATCCGAAAAAGAAGAAGTTGTTGCGCCAGGGCGGGTGGTGCCTTTTCCCCAGGCAGAAGGCGGGCCGGTGCCCGACCTGTTCGGTCATTTTGAAGGCAAATGGTTTGTCCACACCTTCGTCGCCACCTACGCCGACACGAACTCCGTGGGAAACGTTTACTTCGGCATGTACGCCATGTGGGTGGGCAAAACGCGGGAACTTTTCTTCAACCACTGCCTGCCGAAGTTCAACCTCAAGACGACCCCGTACTACATCCTCACGCGCTCGTTTGAGCACAAGTTCATGCGGGAAACGAGGGAGTTTGAGCGGGTGAGCGTGAAAATTCGGGTGGGGGAGTACAACCGCAAGTTTGTTACCTTGGAGCACGCCATCTTCGATTCCGCCGGAAACCAACTGGGCAAGGGCAAACAGCAGCTGATTTTTGTTTCCTCCAGCGACTACAAGCTCCTCGATATTCCGGACGAGGTCTACGAGGCGTTTGTCGCCTACGCCTGAATCAGCGGACCAACTCCCGCGCCCGGGCCAAGGCCGCCTCCCGGTCCAGTAATTTCCCCTCCAACTGCTCATCCATCAGTTGGTGGAGCAGTTTCCCCATGGAGGGTCCCGGCCTCATGCCGAGGGTTTCCAAATCGTGGCCGGTGACCCACGGCTTGGGTTTAATCTCCTCTTTGGAAAACTCCGCCTGCTTCGCCAGGAGAAAACGGTGAATGTCCAGTTCCCCATGGCTGGCGGTGCAGTCGACCCGATGGAGCTCCAGTTCTTCGGAAAAAGTGGGGCGGGCGAGAAGCCGCTTCAGTGTGCTGACCCGCATCTGGGGTGCGTCCTTGAAGGCCATATGGTTGGCGATGCAGGCAACCACCGCCTCGATCTGTTCATTGGAAAAACGGAGACGCCGCAGGATTTCCTCGGCCATGCGGGCCCCAACGCCTTCGTGACCAAAGAAACGGATCCGTCCGGAAGGCTCCGTGCGGGAGGTGCGAGGCTTCCCCACATCATGCAGCAGGGCGGAAAGGGCGAGCACGGGGGATGGATGTTTCAGGTGGGTTAACAGCAACCGGGTGTGGGTCCAGACATCCCCCTCGGGATGGTGTTCCGGCGATTGGGCGCAGCCGCGCATTTCCAGAAGCTCCGGGAGCCAGATTGCGACCAAGCCCGAGTCATGGAGAAGGTCGAGCCCTCGGGCGGGATCGGGGCTCGTGAAAATTTTGACCAGTTCGTCCCGGACACGTTCCGGGGCAAGATTTTTGGATTCCGGAGCGAGGCGAACCAGCGCCTCCCAGGTTCCGGGCTCGATGGCAAAACCGAGTTGAACGGCGAAACGAATCGCGCGGAAGAGGCGAAGCCGGTCTTCCTGAAAGCGCGCGGCGGGATCGCCGATGGCCCGGATGATCTTGGCATCCAGATCGTTGCGACCCCGGACGAAATCGAGGACCTGGTTCCGAAGCGGATGGAAAAACATGCCGTTGACGGTGAAGTCGCGTCGTTTGGCATCTTCCTCGGCCGTGGTGAAGGTGACGGAAGAGGGGCGTCGGCCGTCCAGATAGGGTCCATCGACGCGGAAGGTGGCGATTTCAAAAATGTGGTCACCTTGCCTGAGTCGGATCACTCCGAAGGCCTTTCCCTGGGGATCGGAGGCCTTGGGGAAGATGGTTTGGACCTGGTCAGGTGTGGCGGAGGTGGCGATGTCCACATCTGGATAAGGGCGGCCAAGAAGGGCGTCGCGGACACAGCCGCCGGCATAGACAGCTTGATGACCGGCTTCGGTCAGACGGAGGACAATGGCTTCGGCCTCAGGGTGGCGGATCATTTTATGGCCGGGGATTTAAGAGTGAGGTAAGCCAGACCGCCGAACAGGCTCCAAAAAAGCCCCAGCCCGTAAATCATCAGGGAGTAGGCGATCGCAGATTCGGCATCCTGACTAATGTCCAGATGGGCAAAGAGGAAGACCATGACGCCCTCACGAACCCCATGCCCGCTGACACTGATGGGGAGGGCGGCGGCAGAGAAGACAAGGAGGAGGACCAGGCCGGCCAGAGCGTAGTCGATAGGCAGGCCGAGGGAGCGGGCAAGGAAGGTGGCTGCCGCGAAACTGAAAAGGTGGACGGCGATGGCGACCAGCACCGCGCCCACGGTGGTCCAACCGCCGTGCATCGTGTCGCGCAGGGCATGAAGAAGATCAAGGATCACATGGCGGCCCGGAAGTTTGGCGGGCAGGGGTAAGTTGGGAAGAAGGCCGGGAACGACAAAGCCGAGAATAAGGAGGACGGCACCGGCGGGACCGAGCCAAGGGATCGCTTTCGCCACAGAAGCGAAGGCGGGATCTTGAGCCAAGCGTGAGGCGGTGGCGGGAAGAAGAACCAGGGTGAGCCCAAACAGGACGGCCACACCAAAGACGCGGTCGAGGAGAATGGCAAGGGCGGAACGAGCCTTGCGATCAGGAAACCAGCGGACGAGATAATAGAGCCGGACGGCATCCCCGCCGGTGGAGCCGATCAAAAATAAATTAAAGAAAAAACCGGCCAAAGTAAGCTGCAAGGTGCGTGGAAGGGGAAGATGGATCTTCTGCAATCGCAGCAGGAACCAAAAGCGGGCACCGCAGAGAAGAATGGAAACCAGGGTCAACAGAATGGCGCCCAGCAACCATCCGGGTTGGGCGGAAAGAAAGCGTGCCCCCAACTGGGGCCAGTTCACCTTTCCGGCGAGGAAGCCGAGGATCCCGGCGGTGACGCCGATCCGGATCCAGAGACCCAGGCGGCTCAAGGGCGTGGGGGCAGGTTCTTTTTCCACCATGCGAGACTGGCACGGACGTCCTCGGCGGACACATCCGGAGATAGTTCCAGGGAGACATGCGCTTCGCGGGGCAGGAGGGGAACCAGGCGGGAGAAAGGAATGGATCCCCGCCCGGGGGGAAGGTGATCCCCTAGGTCCGGATGATAATCGTGCAAATGGACTCCGATCAGTCGCGAGGAAAGCCGTCGCAGATGCTGTTCGTGGTCAATCCACCCAAGCCAGGCTTTGGCGGCCGCATGGCCAAAGTCGTGCCAATACCCGAATGTGGGTGCGGGCAGGTTGGTGAAAATGCGTTCCCAAAAATCGTCGGGAGGAATCTCCCGCACGTCCTCCCGGCATTCCAAGCCCAGCCGGATTCCCAACGCGGCGGCTTTTTCGCCCAGACGAAGAAGAATTTCCTCCACCCTTGGCCAGGCCTCGGCAAAGGCCTTTTCCATGACCCGGATGGTCGTGATTTTTTCCCGGACAAACTCTCGGCTGCCTAACCCCCCGGCCCAGGCAAGGGCCTCCATTTTTTTTTCCCGACGGCGGGGGCCTGCCGAGCCAATGTGGAGCACCACAAGTTTGGCTCCCACGGACGCGGCCGCTTCCAGGGTTGCCAGCGAGTGTCGTTCCGCCAGGCGGCGGGCCGAGGGCCGTGGATCGGAGAATTCGTAGGCATTGGGATGCGGTCGGAGAATTTCCACCGGCACAGGGCAGAAGTTATGGAGAACGGCAATGCGGGGTGCGTTGGACTTGCGGGATTCCGCCAAGATGCCTGGCCAGAGACTGTAACGGGTGTTATGGCTTAGCTCCACCGTGGAAAAACCAAGTTCGCCTGCTTCCCGGAGCAGCGAGGCGCCGTCCGTCACCCGATCGGCGTGCCAGCAGGTGGAAAGGGCGAGTTCTTTCACTTCCTCATCTTCCTCAAGCGGGCCAAAAAGCACGATGCAAAAGCAGATGGTGGAATCAGGGGTCCGACCGGTGGAGGGGAAGGCGAGCCTTGAGGTTTGAATGTTGGGGCGGAGGGAGGGAAAATAAGAAAGTGATCGCCAAAAGGATCTTTTATGAGGGGCGGGTGCAGG
>RFWS01000083.1 GCA_009921985.1 bacterium
CGCTATTTGGAATTATACGATTCGGTAACGGTTCTAACGGAGGGTAGGTTGGCCTACGGAGCCCACCCCAGTGAATTGACCTCCTATTTTGGAGTTTCCACTCCCGAGGATGTATATCCGGCCCTCACGACAAAAAGAGCGGCAGAATGGGCGGAGGAATGGAACTCCTCCTTGGATGAAATGAGCTTCCAAATCGAGGCGACCCTGAGCGACGATGAAGATTCCTCCTTGGAAAAGGAAGCGTCGGATTCTCCAGTTCCAGGTTTTTTTGCCCAGGCTTCCACATGGTTTTGTCGAAAATGGAAATTATTCTGGAGGGACCGCGCCCAAGTGTTCCTGCATCTAAGTCTGCTGGTGATCTTTCCCGCGGTGGTTACTCTCTTTGCCTATCAGGGCCTGCCGGCCGTGCGAAACATGACCATGAGTCCCGAAACGAATGTCGTGCAGGAGCTCCGGGAAACGTTGGCCTTTACCGTGCAATCCAGCCGGACAGGCACCCTGGTAAGTGGCTTGGCTATGTTTCAAGTGATCCTTCTGGCTTTGATGGGGTCAAACAACTCCGCCCGAGAGGTCATTGCGGAAAGGGTGATTTTGGAAAAAGAAAAACTAGCAGGCCTGAGACCAGGCTCCGTTTTGGCCGGCATGACGGCCTTTTTTCTTCTTTTGGTAACGGTCCAGTCCTTTTGGATGACCTTCTGGGTGCGGCTCGTTTGCCAGTTTCCTGGGAATTTTCTGGATCAATTCCTTCCCTTGGCCTTGTTGACGGCGGCTATGACGACCCTTTGTTTGGCTGTTTCTTCCTGGAGTTCCTCAACTGAGCAAGCTTCGTTAGGCAGTCTTTACCTGGTCGGATTCCAGTTGCCCTTGTCCGGGGCCATCCTCGCCCTGCCCGATTTTATTGCATGGATAATTCGCCCGGGAATCACAGCTTACTGGGCGTGGTCGGGCTACCTTCAGACCCTAAAAGAGACTCGTTTTTATGACCTAGTAACCGCCATCACGGAAACACCGTTGGGGCCCTACACCTTATCCCTTTGGGTTCTTTTCCTTCATTTGGTTTTAGGCCTTTCCTTTTCTTATTACGGACTTCGGCGCAGTCTCTGGCGCTAGTTGTCTCACCCCATAAATCCGCTACGGTAGTTTCCATGAGCCGAAGGGCCCACCAACAAATTTCCGTTACAAAGCTTGCACTTCTTCTGGCGGGAGTCGGCTTTTTGGGGGTTGGAGGTTTTTGGTTGTACCGTCTTATGGGGGGGCAATATCGCACGGTAGAGACTCTTGATCCCGAAAGTTATTATGAGAACGCCAACAATCTGAAGGGGAACACCTATCGCGTAGAGGGCTGGATTGGGAATTCATTGGGTTGGAATCCCGGCAAGGGAAGGCTCTTTAGCATTGTGACCCAATCCCAAAATAAGGATTACGTCCTCCCGATTTTTGTCCCGCACGATTTGCAAACCATTAATATTCAAAAAAAGCAAAAATACATGGTCAAGGTTATGGTCAACGACCAGGGTATTTTATCCGTCCTAGAAATGACAAAACCATGAAAGGGTGTCTTTTTCCTGCCTTACTGGTGTTAGGTCTAGTGTTTTCCGCTCTCTGCCCTCTTTTTGCTCAAAGTGAATCTTCTCGGGAGGGAGACTCCAAAGCTGCCACTGGGGGCGCGCGGCCCCCACAGATGAATCCCGGTTTTCTCGGTCGTGATGTTCCGGTGTTCGATCCGGGCAGCGACGTGGCCGGTTTTGATGGAAAAATATGGAACGTGAACAACAATCGCCTTCTTCGTGCTCGCTTTGAGAAATATCTCAATGCTCCGGAGGAGACGGGCGAAGCCGACTTGAAATACGACGCCACGGTGGACCGGATTCTTTTCCTCCTGAGTCCAGGAAATCCCAAGGGCCCCCAGGTCGAGGAGGCATGGAAACTTCTGCCCTCTGCATCGCAGTATGAGAGTGATGCCAACCTGTGCATTGCCCTCTCTGATGCAGTTTACAATGTGTGGTTGGCCAAAAACGAGGTGGGTAAAATTGAAATGGCGAACCGCGCTCTTTTAAAGGAAAAGTCCGCGCTGGAGTGGAATTACCGTCTCTCGCTTGAACCGGAAACAACCCTCGGAACAACCAATAACCCATCGGGATCTTCGGATGAAAAAAAGGAGGCCAGAGAGGCGAAGATCGAGCCCCTGAAAGAACAGTTGTCAGAGGTAAAGACAACCTTGGCCAATAACCGCCTGCGCAAGGAGGCGTCAATTCTTCAGGCGAAGATTGATTTTCAAACACTCCTGGTTCAATTTTTCGCCCAGCGTCGATTTCAGCACGTTCTTATCGGCACGCGTTTCTACCGGACACTTTTTGGTGATGGCGACAATCGCCTGCTTGCTTTGGATCAAATCGCGTCTTCCCTGCCCGTGGATAAGGATGCGGGGCAGGCCCGTGTCCGGGCCAAATTTAACCCAAAAATTGCCGGACGTGGGGGGTCCGAAGCTGGCGCTGGGGGGGGCGTTGGATATGATCGCAAGGAGAGCGGATCAGGTGGTGGTGCCGGGGCGGATGCCCGATCTTCTGGCGCTGCGTTTGCCATGGAGGGGCTAGATTTTGGGGTGGAAAATTTGGGGGTGGAAAGCTTGGTGGGGGCTGGCGCAAGCGGACTCAAAGCCCTTGGAAAAATGGTCAACTCCCTAAGCCAGCTTGATGCGCTGGCGAATGAGGCGATTCGAGACGTGAACGAAGGAATCAAAGCCTACCAATTCCTCTTAGAGCAAAATGAGTTAAAAAGCGCGACTGAGCGGCTTTTTGAGACTTTTGCCATGGGCGAATATTTGCCCAGTGTCCGTAAACTGCCCAGGTCTGAAAAACGGCGGGCACTTGAATTTACAAGAAAAACCAACGAACTGCTGGCAGCTTTGGAAGTCAATGACCTGACCCGAGCCGAAGAGTTGATCCGGGATTTGGGAAAAAACGCCAAGGACTTTGATACGTCAAAGCCTTTGGCCGTCGTGGAGACAGCTAAGACTGTCAGCGCCATGCATCTTGCCAAGGCCAAGGCCGCAGCCACCTCTGGGGACCGATCTGCCCTTGAGTCCGAACTCCGATCAGCGATGGAAATATGGCCTCGAAATCCAGCTCTCGCGGAAGTCTCCGGCGCAATTTTCAATCAAACCGATCTTCAGCAACAGGCATTGAATGATTTTGATCGCCTCTTCGCTCAAAAAAATTACCGGCAGATCTTTGAGGATAAGTTGCGTTTTATTGCGGCCACCACCCTTTATCCGGAGCGCCAGGAAAAGCTCCGCAAGGTCCTCGATCAGATTCAACTAGCAGAGTCGGCCCTTCTTCGTGCGACAGAGCTAGCTAAACGCGGGGATCCTGCCGGAGCCTGGGAAAGCGTGGAACGTGGTTTCCAGGAATTTCCTGATGATCCAAAACTAAATCAGGCTCGTGCAGAATTCACTACCCGAGCGGCAGAGTTTGTCCGATCGATCCGGACAGCTCAGGAGCTTGAGCGCAAGCAACAACTCGGGTCGAGCCTGTCCTGGTACCTTCGGGCCCAACAAGAGTACCCTAACAGCGACATCGCAAAGGAGGGGGTCGGTCGCCTTTCGGAAGTCATTCTACGGTAGGCGCTGCATTGAATCATCGAGATTTTTCACCTGACTAAGTTTCAGTGCGAGGCATTCGCTCAGGACCTGTCCTTTGAGGTCCCGCCTGCGCTCTTACTGCGCCTACCCTTCTTCCATGAGGGACTCACGGATCCCCGCCTGGGTTGTCGAGTGTCGCGCCCGCGCCAGATCCAACGCAGCGGGGATCCCCCCAAACAAAACACCTCCCGGACCCGGGCACCCAAGTATCGCTCATAATCCTGGTTCATCAGCGCTGGCTGGTTGACAAAGCCTAAAATTGTCGGGATCGACCCATCAATCTGGGTGGCATAATAAATTCGCAACCGCTTTCCGGCCTTGGCAGGCGGAGCCTTCCTTTCCATGGCCATGGTCAGGATACGGTTCAACTCCCCGGTTCCGATTTTCAGTGGACGAGCCTGAATCAATCTGACCACGGCTTCCCCGAGCCGATCCAAACCTGTCCGCTGAACCGAGCTCAGAAACACCACCGGCACATCCGGAAGAAAAAAAAGCCTCTGCCGAAGAGCCTTTTCATAGTCCGCTAGGAACCTTTTGGTGCGGGTGTCCACACCCCCATGGCGGACCAAGTCCCACTTTGTGACAGCCACGACGCAAGGCCGCTGAGCCTTCTGGATCAACCCAGCCACTTTTTTCTCCACCAAACCCACCCCTTCCACCGCATCCACTGCCAGGATGGCCAGATGGCACCGGTCGATCGCGTGGGCGGTCCGTCCCCCCATGATCTGCTCCAACGGGTCGTGAACCCGGCGCTTTTGCCGGAGGCCGGCGGTGTCGATGAACGTTACGGGCAAGCCGGCGATCTCCGCATCCACATCCACCGCGTCCCGGGTGGTTCCGGCCAGCGGGTTCACCATGGTCCGGTCCTCCCCGATCCAGGCGTTCACCAGCGAGGATTTTCCGGCGTTGGGACGACCGACGATCGCGACCCGGGTCCGCTCCTTTCGTGTCATCTCCGCTTGCGGCCAGGCTTCCCCGATCTCCTCCAGGAGCGATTCCACCCCCAGGCCGTGCTCGGCGGAAATCGCTTGCCCCGCCCCGAAGCCCAGCTTGGCGAATTCCCCTGCCCTCCCCTCGCCCGCTCCAGGATCCATCTTATTAACGACGAGCGTGACGAAGGCTCCGGCGCGACGCAGCCGCTTGGCCACCTCGATGTCCAACACCTGCAACCCGGCCTTGCCGTCGACCACCAGAAGGACCCGGGTGGCGGCGGCGATCGCCAGATCCGCCTCCCGCTCCACCGCCTCCTCCAGGCCTGAGCCGTCCTCCAGCCCCAGCCCACCGGTGTCGATCACCGTGAAAGGACGCCCCCGCCATTCCGTATCGGCCACCAGCCGGTCGCGCGTCACCCCCGGGCGATCAAAGACCAGCGCGATTTTTTTGCCGCAGATGCGGTTGAAGAGGGCGCTTTTCCCTACGTTGGGGCGGCCGACGATGGCCACCACCGGCCGCCGGGGAT
>RFWS01000084.1 GCA_009921985.1 bacterium
ATCCCGATCGATCGGGATCCGAGGCGGGGCGCCGCTGGCGCGGCAGGGGTTGGAACTGTTGCAGAGCCGGAAGTATGACGTGGTCTACTTTTCCACCACCCAGCATCTGCTGACGTGCGCGGGCCCGTGGTGGAGAAAAAAAACAGGGGTGCCGTATGTGGCGGATGTGCACGATCCAGTCTTCATTCCCCACCCAAAGTACCGGACGAGCCGGAATGGACTAAAAGCGATACTGGCGAGGCAGATGGGCAGGTGGATTGAAAGGAGGGCATTGGCGCAGGCGGACGGAATTGTTTCGGTTTCCCGTGGGTATATTGATGATTTGTTATTAAGAAACCCGTGTTCGAGGTGGGCCCGTTCGGAGATGGAAGATGGAAGAAGGAAGGTGGGGCTGAACAAACTGGGACATGTGCTAGTGCAACCGTTTCCGGCGGATGAGAGAGCGTTGGAGATGGCCAAGGCAGAGAGGGGAAGGGCCGGGAAGAAGAGAATTGTTTATGTGGGAGCAGGTGGAACGATCATGGAAAAGGGGTGGCGAGAGTTTCTTGCGGCCTTAAAAAAAGAGTCAGCCAGCCGAGAAATCATAATCGAGATCTACGGGACCAACCCATTTTGGAAGGAGGGGGATCGGAGGTTTCTTCAGGCTATCGCCGAGGAGATGGGATTGCCGGGAGTCGTGATTGAGGAACCTACAAGAGTCTCGTATGAGCGTTCGTTGGCACTGGTAAAGGGGGCGGATGGACTTTTGGTCTTAGGAGTAGATGATCCGAACTACCAGCCTTCCAAGCTTCACACATATTTGGCCACGGGTCTGCCCATCATGGTATTGGCGAGGGCAGGTTCTGCCTTGCCGGATCAACTGCGCGGGGTTGGAGATGGAGTAGGCCTTTTGGAGTTTGGAGAAGGTGGAAGAGGGCAGTTGGAAGGTGGAATTCGGTGCTACCTCGAAGCGGTGAAAGGGGCAAATAGATGGCCAGGGCGTCGTTTTCTAACCGCTGGTGAAGGTGCGCTTGCTCACATCAAGTTTTTCGAAAAGGTGACTCGGAAATGATTCTCTTTGGTCATCCGAGCGGGAACCCAAACTCCCACCATGCGGCGCTGGCGCATTGGGAGGCGGACAGTTTGGAAGCATTCTGCGTGCCCTGGTTTCCGGAAAAGTGGGAACTCACACTACTAAAGTCTATTCCTGGTTTAAAAAATGAGGCCGAGAGGTTAAGCCGAAGGCGATTTGAACCGTTAGCCAAGGCCCCCAAGGTGCAGGGGAAAGTCAGGGAGTGGGGGAGATTGGTCCGGCGAAGGCTGGGAGGCGGAGAAGGGTTGTCCTACGAGGCCAATGACTGGTTGATGAAGACCATGGCTAAAGAGTGTGGCCGGAAAAGTGTGACGGCGGTGCACAGTTATGAGGACTGTAGCCTTTGGCAATTTGAGGCTGCCAAGCGGTTGGGTAAAGGGTGCATCTACGACATGCCGATCGGTTACTACGGCTGGTGGCAGAAAAAAGAGGCGGAGCTTGCCAAAAAGTACCGGGAATGGCTGCCGCCGGAGGGCATCAGTTCCAGCCGATGGGTGCGGCCGGAACAAAAGAGAAAGGAGATGGAGCTGGCAGATGTGGTGATTACGGCCTGTAGTTTTGCGAGGGATACGATCCGTGAGTTTTTCGACAAGGAAGTAAAGCTTACTCCGTATGGGATCGATTTGCCGGAACAAATGGATCAAAAACCTATGCGGGACGGGGTTTTTCGGTTGGTCTATGCGGGGACGGCTTCCGTAAGAAAGGGAACTCCGCTGTTATTGGAGGCCTGGAGAAAGCTGGGTTGGAAAGATGCGGAGCTGGTGCTGGCGGGGTCGTGGCAGTTGGCCAAGCCGGTGGAAAAGCGTTTGCCGGGTGGAGTCAAATATGCGGGGCAGCTTTCCCACGGCCAGCTGATGAATCTTTTTCGTGAATCCGACTGGATGATTTTGCCTTCCAATTTCGAAGGTTATGGGCTGGTGATTTTAGAGGCATTGGCGCAGGGATTGCCCGTGCTGGCCAGCACGGCCACCGGGGCCGTTGACCTGCCGAAATCGGAAGCTGTGCGACCCTTTGAGCCTGAAAACCCGGACCAACTGGCCGAAGTGTTGATTCGGGCAAAGGCTGATCGGGATAAGAGTTTGAGCCAGGAAGCGAGAAGGGTTGCGGAAAGATGTTCTTGGAAAGCCTACAGGAATAAGGTCCAGGAAGTGGTTGAGCCGCTCGTTTAGTAATTAGGATAAAGACAAAAATGAAGATGAACCTCAAATGCGTAAGCACATGCAAATCCTTTATCTTTCCCTTTAACGAAGGGTCAGTTTCATAACCTATTTTCTATTTTACCTTCAGTTGATTAAAATAGTTCTATGAACAAGGAAGAGAAAATCCGTCAGGACGAGGTAAGGAAAGTCTACCTTGGCAAAGCTCCTGATCTTGGGGGAATCGCGCTCCCCGTATCCCGGGGGGGGCTGCTTAAGGCCTTCTGGTCTCTGTCCACTTTGTTTCTTGGGTGGCTGTTTTGGGGAAGCAGGGGAAATATCAATGGTGAAACATTCCTGGTCACATCCGTCTTGGTGGTTCTGTGCCTGATCCCTTCTTGGTTATGGTGCTCCGGGCGCGTTTCAGGGTTGCCGATATTTCCTTCCTTTTCATTAACCTTTTTGCCCACATATGTGATTCCCCTGTGGAAGGGAACCCGCAGTTTGGCCAGCTATACCAGCCTTGAAATTAACACAGCCGGCTGGACCTTGGCGGCCTTTTTGGGCGTGGGTCTTCTGTTTTGGCACCAGTTATGTGCCAAAAATCGGACGACTCCCTCGCAAATCATGATGATTGAGCAAGTGCGCTCAGAATGGATTTTGATGGGGTGTATTCTACTTCAGGTTGTTTTTGAGATCGGCATCTTCTTTTTTAAGGAATTCGGGGAAGGGGTATTTCCGATTATCCGGGGACTCACGAGCTCTGCCGGAAGGCTGGGTCTTTTCATTTTCAGCTACCAAATGGGCAAGGGAAGCCTTAGTACCGGCTACAAGGGCCTGTTCATCGTTTGCCTTTCCGCGATTCTTATCCGGCAGACATCGTCGCTTCTCCTCTCCACGGCGATCCCCACCGTGGGAATTGTTTTTTCCGCATATATTTTGGGCCGAGGAAAGATTCCCTGGATTCCCCTGCTGGCCACAGTTTTCACCTTGGCGGTTCTCCAGTTGGGTAAGGTCGAGATGCGGGAGCAGTATTTTTCAGGTGAAAAGCAGATGTCTTTACTCAACGCCACAGGCTTCTTTTCCGAGTGGGTGGGATATGGCTTTAAAAACATGGGCGTGTGGGAATCCAAAGACGCCAAGCGAGAGGACATCGAATCGGTGCAGGAGCGTGGTTCCTTGGTTCAGGTGATGTTGAAGATCCAACAAAAAACCCCAAGCCAACTGCCTTATCTTGAGGGGGAGACCTATCGCTATATCCCTGAAATGCTCATTCCAAGAATCTTCAACAAGGAAAAAATATGGGTTCATGCAGGCAACATGATTCTCAGTGTTTACTACGGATTTCTGGAACAGGAGAAAATATTTCAAACCTCAATCGCCTTTGATCCGATCATCGAAGCCTATGCCAATTTCGGTTATGCGGGAGTTTTCTTCATCGCGACCATCATGGGTGCGATAATCGGTATCACTACCAACCTTACCACCAGAGTTCCGATGCTTTCTTTCCGGTTTCTCGCTGGAGTCCAGCTTATGGCTACTTTGCTTGCTAGTTTTAATACCGCCGGCGTTTTAGTCACCAGCCTTTGGCAAAGTCTGATTTCGCTCGTCCTTCTTTCCTTCGTCTTAATGAAAAAAATGCCGAATCCTCTGTTTGCAAAACCAGAATCCGTGCGAAGATTGTCAGATGGGGAAGATGGATTGGCGGATCATGGATCGGGGGGGGTGAGGTCGGAAAATGACGGCCGATCAGTCACAAAATCATCGATTCCGGCATTGGCTGAACAGGGGCAACTTCGGCACGAACGACCGCATCGCTATATTTACAAAGGAAATAAGGTAAAATAAGAAGTACGGATCTGCACATCATGGGGTAAATCCCGAAAAAACGGTGAGTAATAGAGGCCTGGTAAAATATGACCTTCTCGATGCATGGCGAGGATGGGCCGCCCTTTGGGTTGTCCTCTATCACGGTTACAATATTTATGCTGGGCAGAATCTTCCCCGTCTATTGGTGCGCCTTGGTTGCCCAAATTGTCCTGCAGGCAGTGTCTTCCCCGTTTAACCAAACTCCCTGGCGCCAAGCACTTCCCGCTAGTTTGCCTGAAGCATTGGCCAACTTTCTGCTGCTGGAACCCTACTTTGGTTTTTCATCGCGGTTGATGGTTTCCTGGTCGTTGGTGTACGAATGGGGCTTCTATGTTCTCATGGCGGCCGGTCTTTTATATCTTCGAATCCAGCCAAAGCGGGAAGTCGCTTTTTTGGGGGGCATCCTTTTGGCTTTAGCCGGACTGCTCGGCTTCCATTGTGGAATTCTTTTGCCTCTTAAATTCTGGCCTGAATTCATGATCGGAGTATGCGTATTCGCCTTTTTACAAAACGGCCGTCCTTTGTGGAGGGGCCTGGTACTTGCGCCATCGGTGGGGTTTGGTCTCTTGCTTTGCATCTTACACAAATGGGACAAGCCGCTGAGCGGCTCAAAGCCTTTACGCTGGTTAAGGCGCGTGGGCCTCTTTTCCTACTCCTTATACTTGGTCCATGTTCCATTTGGCGGCGCCTTCCGCAATCTGTGCATGAGATTTGTATCTGAAACATCTCCCGGCTTTGCAATTGTGCAAATCGGTTACGTAACCACATGTCTGATCACGGCATATGTCTTTCACCGTTTTGTGGAAGCTCCGTGGGAAAAGTTTAGGAAAAGCACATTTTGTTGAAGTCGTACAAGCTGGCGATCATCTGCACGCATCCGATTCAGTATTACAGCCCGTGGTTTCGGCACCTGGCGGAGCAAGCTCCTCGATTGGGATTGGCCCCCTCAGACCTGCCCCCGCCCATTCTCAAATCCCGCTCCGCGGTTGATTCGTTTTCCGCT
>RFWS01000085.1 GCA_009921985.1 bacterium
ATCCTTATCAATGTGGTCTCCAAGCGCGTTCGCCAGCTTGGCTTGGGCTACCGCCCCATGGTGGTGGTTAGCCCACGCATGACTTTCATGGATGTGGCTTTACATGAGATCGCTGACGGGAAACTGGGTTACGAAGTCATCGGCGGAGCCGCCGCGGAGGCCCCTGCCAAGCCGGCCCGCAAGACCCGCGCCAAGAAATCCTCGTAACCGCCTGCTTGGGCGGCGGAAGAACGCGCCCTGAAAACCATTGAAATCCACAACCGCCGGGCAGGGCATCTCTACACCATTTTGGAATCCGTGGAGGCTGGGGTGGTCCTAACCGGACCGGAGATCAAATCCATCCGCGCGGGTGGCGGCGACCTCGCCCATTCTTTCGGCCGCATCGAAAACGGGGAGGCTTGGCTCCACTCCTTCCATATCGCCCCCTACATTCACGGAAACAGGGCCAACCCGGAACCTGATCGTCCCCGCAAGCTCCTCCTCCATAAGGCCGAGATCCACCGCTTTCTTGGTCAGATCGAAAAAGGTGGTTCTCGCGCCCTCGTTCCCCTGAAGGGATATTTGAAAAACGGCCGATTCAAGATCCTGCTCGGGCTGGGCGCCGGCAAAAGCCATCGCGACCGCCGCCAGGATCTCATCAAACGTCAGGCCAACCGCGAGGTAGCCCGCGAGCTGGCCGATCGCCGCCGCCGATGAGCATGCGCCTCCGTCCCCTCGCCCGTCAGTTGCCCGCCGGTCTGATCCGGTTCGATCCCGCCACGCTCCGGGCGAACTCCGGGGACGCTTGGATGGCCACCGCCCTACCCGAAGCCGTCGCTTTTCCCCGCACCACCACCCAGGTTTCAAAAATCCTGGCCTTTTGCCACCGGCGAAGAATCCCCGTCACCACTCGCGGCGGGGGGCGTGGATACGTCGGGGGTTGCGTGGCCGTGCGGGGCGGGTTGGTACTTTCCCTTATCCGCATGCGTCGGATTTTGGAGATTTCAAAGTCCGATGGTGTCGCTGTGGTTCAACCCGGCGTCATCACCTCCCAATTGGCCTCGGCGGTGGCCCGTAAAAACCTCTTTTATCCACCCGACCCCGCCAGCCTGAAGGAATCCACGATCGGCGGAAATATCGCCACCAACGCCGGGGGTCCCCGCTGCCTGAAATACGGGGTCACCCGGAATTATGTGCTTGGGCTGGAGGTGGTACTAGCGGATGGAACCGTTGTCCGATTCGGAAGCCGAACCCATAAAAATCGGACAGGTTTCGATCTTGTCGGACTCATGACCGGATCCGAGGGCATGCTCGGCGTGGTCACAGAGGCCACCCTTCGCCTTCTCCCGCTGCCCCCCGCCCGATCCGCCCTCCTCGCCGAATTTTCTTCCGTCAAGCAGGCGGCGAAAGGAGTCCAGACCATCCTTGGCTCAGGATTTCTACCCTGTGCTCTCGAAATTGCCGACCGCTTCACCCTGGCCGCCGCCCGCCGGGCCAATCCCAATGCCCCGCGGGGCGAATCACTTCTAATCGTTGAGTTTGACGGTTCCGCCGCCGGAGTCCGGGCGGACTTGAACGGGGTTTCCCGCATCCTGCGACGATCCTGCCAGCGCCTCGTCACAGCTACCGGCGCGAAGTCCTGTGAGCAATTGTGGCAGATCCGGCGTGGCTTCAGTTACGCCCTTCGGGATACCGGGCTGGTCAAACTCAACGAGGATGTCACCGTCCCCCGCGGTCGGGTTCTGGACCTTTTCCGACTCACCGCCCGGATTCAGAAAAAGCACCGAATTCCCATTTCCAGTTTCGGCCATGCGGGCGACGGCAACATCCATGTAAACCTCATGGCCCCTGTCGGCACGCGATACAATGACCCCCGTATGCACCGTATTTTGGATGAATTATTTCGGGGTGTTTTGACCATGGACGGAGTCATCAGCGGTGAACACGGCATCGGTCTCGCCAAAAAACCATGGTGGGCCAAGGCGGTCGCTCGGGAAGTGCGCCTGGTTCATTTCCGCATCAAGAGGGCTTTGGACGGTGCTGGAGTTCTTAACCCTGGAAAGTTTATCTGATTGGCGATGATGCTTCTGGCTTGGCGTGTTTTGATTGATCCGATTTTTTCCTCAAAAAAAACCGGAACTATCCTCGGTGGTATCTCTTATTTTTTGCCAGCCTTTGTGGCCTGCTCGTTCAAAATCTCAATCTCTTGGGAACTTAGGGAGGCGGGGGGCAGGGCAAGTCCTCCTTTGGTTAAAGGAACATCGATCAAAGGCGCATAAATGACTCTCCCGTTCACGATCACGACCAAAATCAGTCCACGTCCCGTGGAGGTCGCCAATTCCAGTTTGGTCCTTCCGAAATCATTGAATTCGACCAGGATTTTTCCGTCGACCGAGGCATGAACCCTCAGGATGTCCTTTTCAGAGAGCTCAGGTATGCTTCGGATAGCAATGGTTTCCGGTGGGTTAAAAAGGGTGAGAGGAACCGTGACCATGCCCTTGGCTCCCTCCGGTGCCTGCAAATGGACTCGGAATAGGACGGGAGGTTTTTCGGCGGCACCCAACCAAAGGAACCAACCCAGCAAAAATAACGCAGGTCTCACCATGGAGAAATTCTAGCGAGGCCGAGGGCGGCGTACGATTTATCATTACACTCCAACCCAAGACTCAAAGATCCCAGATCAATGAGCGGGGCAGGATAACCAACCCCAAAACCTGAGTTGATCCCCATCCGATCATTCCTGTCGGTTGTCCGCAGGGCGCTCTTCGTTCAAAGTCAAGGGATGCGGGTTTTATTTATCCTCCTGGTTCTGGGCCCGGCATATTTTGCCCGAGGCGAGGTTGATGCCTCTCGGGATACCGTGCCGAAACAGTTTCAGGGTGCCCCAGGGTTAATTAAAGGGGGCTTCCTGATTGAGGGGTCGAAAAGGCGTTTCGAGGGGGCAAACGAGCTGAACCTGGAGTCTTTTAAAACAAACCTGCAGATCACTCCCGGGGAGATTAGTTTAAGGAAAATCAGGGATCCGCAGCCAGAGAATCAAATCAACCTAAAATTCACCGTCACCAGCGGGGCTGAAACGGGGGTTTTTCTATATTTTCCCACGGCCCAGCGATGCGAAGCCCAAGTCCGGGATTCGGGGGGAAAGATCATCTACACTTGGTCCGAGGATTTTGAATTTGCCCCGGAGGCCGGCTACAGCTTCCTTAATGCTGGAGAACGCTTGAATTATAAGCTCTCCATCCCTTTTCAGGCCCTTCGGGGCAAGGTGTATTTGGGGGCGACCACCCTCACCGCCAATCTCGTTAATTATCCTCAACTGAAGGCGGAGCTGGCTTTGCCGATTGTTCCGTAACCGCCCCCCACCACTCCCCCGTGGGTTGTGAAAGGATTTTCTGTGCCTCGTCCGGAGAAAATTTTTCCCTCCGCCCCGGACCGAGATCGCGGACATTTTTTTCCTCCTGCCGAACCCGCTCCCTGACATGGGTAAGGCGACCTTCATACATCCGCAGGGATCCATCCGGTTGCCCTCCTAATCGCGATGACCGCAAGAAACTTTCGGGGGCCGAATCGCGGGATAGTTCGCGAGGGGAAAGAAGTTGGGGAGACTTCCCTTCATTTTTGGGCTGAAACTTTTCGCTTTTAAGATCACTTTCGCCAGCCTCCTTTACGCGACTCCATCGAGCCTCCTCCCATGAAAGCCCCTTGGGTAGATCCCATTTTTTAAGACCGTCTGAATGAGCTTCCTTTTGTTGGTCAGCCCAGATTTTGATCTGCAGCTCTTTATTCTGACCGTAAAACTTCGGGGAAATTTCTGGTGTGTCTATCATTTTTCCGGAAAGCGGACTAAGGTGATTGTCCGGTTTCCGTGGCCAAGTCCCTTCCGCCATACCTTGCTTGGCTTTTTTCAATCGCTGAGCGCTATTCTCCTCTTCCGCCCAACTGGTTACCACCGTGGCCAGCAGAAGAACGAACAGTCTCACCCCTTGATGATGCCCCATCCTCTCCACCCTTTCCCTGAAAAATACCCACGTTTTCCCAATCCCCGCCCACAACCGGTGAATGGATTCCTCCCACCACGAACTGGGTCCGCTTGGATTTGAACCAAGGACCAAGGGATTATGAGTCCCCTGCTCTAACCGCTGAGCTACGGACCCGACTCCTGCGATTCTCTCCCACCTGCAAACGCCTGTAAATTCCAAGTGGGCTTAGTTAACCTTATTTTATGGCAGCTGGCCCTACCCATTCCCTTTCCACCTTACCCAATACCGTAGTCGTCGGAACGGGGGCGCTCGGGATGTACTACGGAGCCAAGCTGGCCAAGTCGGGCGTGCCGGTCACCTTTCTGGCCCGGCGGGATCTTGCCCACCTGCAAAAGCATGGCATCCAAGTCCGCTGTCCTTACGGGGACTTTCATCAACACCCGGTCCGTGTCTGCGAAACCTCAAAGGAGATCGGGCCCGTCGATCTCGTCCTGGTCTGCATTAAAACGACCGGCAATGCTGATTTAAGAAATCTCCTACCCCCGCTAATTGGTCCCGACACCGTGGTCTGCACCCTCCAGAACGGGCTCGGCAACGAGGAGCTCCTCGCCTCCATCGTCGGGAAGGACCGGGTCGTGGGCGGCGTCTGCCATGTCTGCGTCTCCCGGCCCGAACCCGGCGTTGCGCGAAACATGGCATGCACCGACATCAAGTTTTCCGACCTATCCGGCGGCGATACGCCCCGGGCCCGATCCCTCGCCACGATTTTCAGCCAAGCCGGCGTGGGTTGCACGGTGGCCCCATCCATTGGCTCCGCCCGATGGTATAAACTGGTCTGGAATGTTCCCTTCAACGGGCTGGGCATTGCCGGCGGACCCGGCGGCCGGGATACCCAGCAGGTGCTGGAGGATCCAAAACTCCGGCAGCAGGCCAAGGATCTTATGGCCGAGGTGCTGGCCGCTTCCGCCAAACTCGGTTACGCGCAGGAACCGGGCCTGATCGACAAAGAAATCGCCCGAACCAAAACCATGGGACACTACAAATCCTCCAGCCAGCTGGACTGGGAAGCCGGCAAACCGGTCGAGCTGGAATCCATCTGGGGCGAAGCCCT
>RFWS01000086.1 GCA_009921985.1 bacterium
TCACTGACCATGTCCGATCCGCCCGTGGCCCGCGATCTCATCGTCCGGCTCAGCCGTCTTCTCCGGGCCGCCCTGCTGGCGGGAGAAAAAGAGTCTGTCACCCTGCGGGAGGAGATCAGCCTGATCGGGGACTGCGTGGCGTTGGAGGGGGCGGGGTACGGGGATCGCCTCCGCTTCCGCGATGAGATTTCGGCCGATACCGACCAAAACGGGCTTCCTCCTCTTGCCCTCCTCAGTCTGGTCAACGGGGCGATCCGTCGGGGCGTGGGTATGAGAAAAAAGGGGGCCACCGTGACCCTGAGCATGCCCAAAAAAGGCGTGTTCCGCGTGGCCGTCCAGCCGCCTGTGCCTCTCAAGGAGGATTCCGAATTCACCCCGTGGCCCGATCCCGTCTGGCAGGAGCGTCTGCTGGTGGAGGATCCGATCCGGGCCCGCATTGATGTGCAGCAAGAGGACGGGGCGGTGGCCTCTGCCGACCTAGTCCTGCTGAGGAAAACCGGATGAAGAAAAAACTTCGCGTGTTGATTGCCGACGACGAGGCCCTGGGCCGGAAGGAAATGCGCCGCCTGCTCAAGGCCCACCCCGAGGTCGAGATCGTGGCGGAGGCGGAGGACGGCGACGACGCGGTGGAACTGATCCAGAAACACGCCCCGGATCTCGTTTTTTTAGACATCCGCATGCCCGGGCGGGACGGTTTCGGGGTGCTGGACGCGCTGGAGCCGCCTTTGCCGGAGATTGTTTTCTCCACTGCCTACGACCAGTTTGCGGTGGATGCCGTCCGCCGGGGCGCCTTGGATTATCTGCTCAAGCCGGTCGCCCCCGAGGATCTGGCCCGGGCCATCCAAAAGGCCTCGGACCGCGTCAGCCTCAAGGGACCCTCCATCCGCAAGGACGGCCGTCTCCGCGCCACCGACCGGATTTTCGTCCAGGAAGGGCAGACCTCGATGTTCTTTGAGGTGGGCTCAATCCGGATCCTGGAATCCGAGGGGAACTACACCCGCATCCGCACCGCCACGGCCCACGGCTTGGTCCGGCGGCCCATTAAGTATTTTGAGGTTCGCCTGGATCCGGGTGAGTTTTTCCGTGCCAACCGGGCCCAGATGGTGAATCTGAAGGTGATCAAGGAGTGCAAGCCGGTGGAGGGGGGACGCCTGACCGCCCAACTGGAAGAGGGGACCCCCATCGAGATCAGCCGCCGGCAGGCCCGCACTTTCCGCGAGCTCCTGCGGATTTAGACTTTTTCCCGTTCCGTTCGTCCCTGCGTCCCGCCGTTCATCCCGCGGGATTCCCGCTCGTCACATTCCCGAAATTACCGGATGACATGGCTAAAAAGGCCGCGCAGAACCTGCCCCATGAAAAACAACCAGAACATTCTATCCATTCTCTTGGTCGGCGTGCTGATTTCCCTCGGCGGGACCTCGGTGCACGCCCAGGTGAAACCTGAACACGCCGGGACCTACGATTTCGTCTATGGCGAAAAGCAGGGGCCGTGTGCCGGGGAATTTGGTCTCGGGGTCATGACCGTGACCAAGACCGGCCAGGTCACCGGCAGCTACCGCGCCCAATCGGATGGAAGCACCGGCACCTTTACGGGCACCGTAAAGGCCAATGGTGATGCCACCATCATGCTGAACAACGGAACGCGGATTACCCTCAAGCTCCGCGGGCGCAACGTGGTGATGGTCGACGGCGATTACACCGATGGCTCCAGTCGCGGCTTCGTCGCCGGCGTCCGGAGATAATTCCATCAAGCAGTCGCTTCTGCTTCTGCTGGTGGGCCTGCTGGCGGGGAGTCTGCTGACGTGGTCTCTTGTGAGAAAGGACGAGGGACCAGCCAGTCTCCCCGCCGGAAATTCGCCTGTGGCGCGGGTTCCGGTCCAACCGGAGCCAGCCCCGGCGGGGGGGGAAATTGCCCAGCCCGTGGCGGCCAGCCCCGTGGCTGTCACGGAAGCGGCGGGAGGGCCGTCGGTCGACGGTTTTCCCGATGGGCCGGAGGAGCGGATTGCCCAGGTCCTCAACGGTCCTTAACCAGCCCGGACTTTCCCCCTCCCAAAAGGCGGACCAGCTGATGGCGCTGTTGCGGACCACCCCCCTCGGGGAGCAACAGGCCATCATCCGCCACGTTGCCTGCCTGTATCCGGACAAAGAGTGGTTCCGCTACCGCGACCTTTTGGCGGATCCCTATCTGGATGCGTCCGTTCGGCAGACCGCACTGGAAACCTTGGAGCGGGACCGGCCTAGTTGGCTGCTGGTGGAGGCTGTTTCGATGGTGCTGCAGAATCCGCGGGATCCGCTCCGGTCAACCGCCAACCAAATTCTCAAGGAGCGGTATCCCCAGGTCGCGGATTATGACCTGCTCTCCTTCCGGACCCTGGCGCGAAAGGAGCATGATGACTCGGCTTCATCCACGGCTAAAAAGACCGCCTGGTAATTTTCTCTTCCTGCTAGCCACTTCTCCCCCATCGAGAATTCTTTCCCAACGGTGCCTTTCCCCCGATTTCGCCATCCGTCGGTTCACGACCTAAGTCCAGGTTCCTTGCGGATTTGGGTCTTTGTCGGCATAGCGCTCGTCTTTTTGGCCATGGCGGCGATTCGTCCTGTTATCGATTTTGTCGGAATGAGAACACGCTTGGTCGTGGCCCAACAAAGCCTGCTTAGCTATCGTTTTGCGGTACTGAGTTATTGTGCCCAAGTGGGGACCGTTCCGGAAGATCTCTTCCAAACCGTTTCGGAAGAAGAGAGCGAGGCAACCGCGGAAGAGGCACCCCCTGCTCCAGAGGAGGCGCCGGCCAAACCCAGAGGTCATAGTCTTGGAGATGAACTGATTGCTTCCAAAAAAGTTGAAAAAATCAGCTTTCCTCTGGGGAAAAAATACACGCTTCCCGAAGGGTACGGCCCCCTAGTCGCCGCGCGTCCTGAAATTTGGGCGGTGTCCCTGCCTGCCTTGGAAAGGCTTTTTCAAAAAAACCGGCTTTTTCCCTCGTCCCGATCCAGCAAGGTGGCGGTTCTGGTGGTGCCCTTCCTGAGTGAAAAAGAGGCCAAGGGCGTTCAAAACATGGTTAGCACCATTCGGGAACAAGACTCGGCTGGGGCAATGACTTTTGTGGGGGACTGTTTTTTCACGCCCAGCCCCGTGGAGGGTAAATTTACGGGATGGCTGTATTTGTCCGATTTATAGTTGAACGGAACGGATTATTATTTGACCGTTTTCCCATGGGATTTTTTATTTTGGAATCCCCGAGCAAGCCTTTTGTCCCGCCAACCCGATCTAAGCACCCAATCTCTCCCCCTCTAAAAAAAGCGACAAGTTGGATGGAATGTTTCCTCTTCGTCGCCAAGCTAACCTCCGCTTATCCCTAAAAATGACCGCTTATCCCGCTCTGTGGCCGTCAGTCACATTAATTAATATATTATTTGCTAGAAAAACTCATCCATCCAATACTATTCCCATGAAAAGAAACAACCCTATCCATTCCATGAGCCGCGCCTTCACCTTGATCGAGATGATCGGCGTGCTCGCGATCATCGGTATCCTGGCCTCGGTGGTTTCCCCCAAGGTCATTGAGGCCATTCGTGACGCCAAAGTCACCGGCGTGATTGCCAACGTAAACGCCGCCCGGACGGCGGCCTCCACTTATTACGGGCGCTACAACAACTACCCGGTGGATGGGACCAAGGCTGCCATCCAGCAGGGGACCACCAATCTCTGGACACGTACCTACGGGGACGCCGCCCAAGTGTCCTCCAACGCGGCCACTTTTGGTGATATCCTTTGTGCGGAGGGGTTGTTGGAAAACATCAAGTCTCCTCTGGGCTCCACGGGGACCAATTCCACGGGGATTTCCACTCCGAGCACCTTGGGCCATCTTACCAATACCACGGTCAATGGAACCAACGGTTTTGCCTTCATTGCCTGCCGGACGATCACCAATGGTGCCAACGTGAGCGGCAACTTCACCGGGGCGGCCAACGCCACCCGCACGGTATATTTTGTGATCCCCGGGGTTTCGATGCAGGAGGCGGCCTCCCTGAAGATCAAAATTGATGGGCCGTTTGCCAATGATGCGTATTCGGGCGGCGCCTCGGGATTGGTCTCGCTTTGCATCAACCCCGTGGCCACCACGCCTCCGCTGATTCAAAATGGAAACTGCCGGTTGAGTGTGGCGACGGGAAGCGCAGGGGCTGCGGGTAGCACCTACAACGTCTTTCTCTACGTGGCCAACGACTAACCGGAGGTCCTGAGTTTTTCGGAAAAAGGGGGCCTTTCAAAAGGCCCCCTTTTTTGGGGTGTTACATCCTTCCAATCTCACCTTAAATACATCTATGCCCCTTGCGATTGACGATCAGGGACTAATCAACGGGGTGGATCCCGCCGAAAACCCCACTCAGTTCAGTGCCAAAAAGCTGGACTTGGCGGATTGGCTCTTGGTGTGGGGGCACGTCACCCCTGCCCAGATCGATCTCGCCAACCGCGAGGCCAAACGCAAAAACCAGTCCCTCGGCCAGACCCTTTCCACCCTTGGTTTTGTGGAACCGAGGATTCTGTCCAACTACATCGCTCAACGCTCCGAAAGCGAAAACATCGACGTCCGCAAGGTCATCGTTCCTCCTGGGGTTCGGGATCTGATTCCCCGTGAGGCGGCGATGCGCTTCCTTGCTCTGCCCATCCGCCTGGATGGGGACAAGCTGGTCGTCGCCCTCGGCAACGCCTTGGATCTGACGGCCGCCGACGCCATCGAGCAGATCGTTCGGCGTCCCGTGGAGATCGTTGCCTCCACGGAAGGAGACGTGCGGGAGGCGATCAACCGCACCTACACCCAGGAGTCCCACCTGGACGAAACGATCGACGAAATCCTTGCCATGGACACCGCGGCCTTGGCCGCCGCCTCCGAGACAGACGCCCCGATGATTCGTCTGGTGGAACAGCTTCTGCTTTTTGCGATTTCGAACGGGGTCAGCGACATCCACATCCATCCGGAGGAGAAGATCCTCCGCATCCGGATGCGGA
>RFWS01000087.1 GCA_009921985.1 bacterium
CCTTCCAGCTGATTTTTTTGCCCCCGGCGACGGCGGTTTCCTCCACCCCGGTCAGGGCCAGCTTGCGCGACTGCTTGGCCAGCGTTTCTTCCCGGAGGCGGGCCACCTGTTCCAACCGGATCCGTTCCTCCACCAAATGGGCCCGGGCCAGGGAAAGTTTCCGGACCGATCCACCCGCTTCGCTGGCACGGATCAGTTCGCGCCAACGGACCAAGGCCCCGCTGGTGTCGTCACGGGCCTCTGCCAATAACGCCGCCGCCACCTGGATTCTTTGGTTTTGCGGATCCTTTTTCCGCGCTTGGGACAGAAGCTTTTCAGCCAGATCCAGTTGTCCTTGGGACTGCAGCTCCCTCGCCTGCCCCAGCAGATCCTCGGCCGTCGGGGCCGCCGACTGCGCCCCGGCCACGGTCAGACGAGCGGTGCCAGAAGGAAGCGGCAGGTTGTTCAGGGCCTCGCGCGACTCCTTTTCTTGGACCGCCTCCCGTTGGGCCGCCTGTGGATCGAGATCCCACCCCCCTTGGGGACGATTTTCCCTTTGGCGAAGCTGCCAAAGCCCACCCAAGACAAAAAGTTGCACGAGCACCAGCCCGGCCGCCGCCCAAACCCAGGAGAAAGACTTTTTTTCCGGCATGATTACGGTTGGGTGACCGGGTTGGTGCCACGGTTCCACGGTGTTGTCCTTGCCGTGACCAAAGGAGCGGAGAATTGAACTCATCAGGGAATCCGTCGCCCGGACCCTCTCTTGCTGCAGAATCGCTTCGGGAGTCTTGGACTTGGCGTAGGGGCGCAACACAAACACCGACAGGCAAAAAAACACCTGCAACAACAGAATGCCCGCGACCAAATAGATGGCCACGCCGTAAAGACGGGGCCGGAGCCGCTCACGCTTGGATCGGGAATTCTCTTCGCCGGCCATCAGACCAGCCTAACGGAAAGACCGCCCCCGTCACCTTCCGGATGAGTCCGTGGAAGCCGGACTGGAGGATAAACCAGGATCCCGTTTGAGCCAGTCCAGCTGTTGGCGCGTCACCAGGCCGGCAAACTCCCCTCCCTCGCGGCGGATCGGGGCAGTGCCGTCCACCAAGGCCCGCCCCAGGGAAATGGCGGTCCGTTTGCCCCCCTCCCCCTCCACGACCAGTTCCACTTCCGTTTTCGCAAAATCTTTTTTCGCGGGAATCCCGGTCCAACGGATCACCTCCAAATCCTGCATCCGCGTCGCATAGCCCGCGGACTCCGGTACATCGGCTTCCGACCCGGTCGCCCGCCACCGTCCGTCGTCCCCGGCGCGGTATTCGCGCCGTTGACTCCTCGACGACCAGATCAAACCGCGGACGGGTCCAAAATCCTCCGGCAAAAGACGCCTCACCAGCCAGCCCATGCCGTTTTCGGGGGTTTCGCGGATCAATGCCACCGTTGTGGCCATGGCACCCGTGATCGCCGAGTTCTGCACATAAACCTCGTCTTTGGTCTCCTCCCCGAAACTCAGGGTCTCCATCTTCACCGCCGCGCCATTTGTGGAAGGAACGGTCCAGGACAAAACCGCCGTCAACCTGGGCTTGGCAAAACCCAGCTTGGCGGGATCTTCCGTGGCCAGAAACCGGTTGGCACGGGAATTGAGCACTGCGTCCAGCCAACGGTTGACCCGGGCCGGATCCGCCACCCGGTTGCTTCCGCCCCACCAGGCGATCCAACCCTCCCCCTGCTTCTCCAGTCGATACTCCCCGCCCCGGCCACCAAACTCGATTTTGGTGATCTGGCTGGTCGAACCGAAAGTGGCCAGACGTCGGTCGCGCACCCGTTCGGGCAGTTTCCCCAAAGAATCCAGCGTGCTCTTGGAAAGGGTGAACACGAACGGACGATCTGCCGTCCGCGCAAAAACCTGGTTGGTGTCCCTGGGATTCGCCAGACCGATTTGGAGGACTCGGTTGGTCGCCTTGCTTTTTACCTCGAAGGATTGGGCGGGCGCCGTCAGGCCGTAAAGCGCCAGATCCCCTTCCGAGTCGGTCACAAAATCCGCTGCCCGCAGGGCGGAGATTTCCCCCAGCAAGCTGTGCACCGCCGCCGGGTCCGCCGGAGCCTCCACCGGCTTGCGAACCATCCAGGCGCCTTCTTCGGTTTTCTGGATCTCCACCTCCGTGGCCCCTTGCCGCATCCACAGTTCTTTCACCTCCGGCACCACCAAGGGAAAAACCCTCTTTTCCCTCCAGGCGTTGAGGTCCTTATCCATCGCCTCTGCCAACTGCTTTTGCACCACGAACAATTGCTCCCCGACCTGCGGTTGCTTCACCTTGGCGTAAACCCCGCCCGGAATCGGCGTCTCCCGGCCGATCTCCACGGATAACTCCCCCCCGGGAGTCGCCACGGCCAGGGTCCGCGTCGGTTGGCCAAGGCCGAATGTCTGCAGGTTCGCCTCCGTGCGCGCCTCTTGGGGAAAAGCCTGCATTTTCTCCACAAACTGCACCTCGGAAAGCAGTTGTCCCACCGCCGTCGCATCCGCCCCCGTCTCGACAGGCTTTAACAGTTGCCAATCGCCGTCCTTGGGCTTGCGGAAGGAAAAACTTCCCTTGGCCGTCTTCAACTCAATCCGTTCCGCATCCCTCACCGGCAACATCGTCACGCGCTTTGATTCCCGTTCGCCTCGATCCGTTCCCGGCGTCCGCTTTTGCAAAAAACTGAGGGCCCCCAACATCAGCAGCAACAGACCGGCGGCGATCAACAACCCGCGGGTGCTCATGGACGCTTTAGTGGCGGCGCCGCCACCAGACGAACAGCCCCGCTGCCGATGTCAGCAGCGGAATCCCCAGAAAAACGGAGAGAACGATGATCCGCTGCTGCCCGTCATCAAGGGCCACCGCAAAATCCATCGGTGCCTTGGGGGAAATCCCCAGAGCCTCCTGCCGTCCCAAGGCCCATTGCAGCGCATTGACCATGAAGTCCACTTCCAACGGTGAAAGGTTCTGGTTGGCGAAGGCCGCGGCGGAGCCGATCGCCACCGCCCTCAGGACAGGCGCCTCCTTGCCCTTGTCCCCGGGAGCGGAACCGTCCACTACCGCCGCCACCGTGAACGGCCCCTTCCGATCCTCCCCTTCCGCGAAATCCTGCTTTTTGCCCGAGGCCAACGGCCAGGCCTTGGCCCAATACCGGTCGGAAGTCTCCACCAACATCTCCGGCTTCTGCACCGATCCGGCGGGCATGGGCTTCAGCGTCAGGGAACGGGCCGGGCCGAAACGGAGTGAACCACCCACGTTTTCAATCCAGCGGATCGCCGGATGCAGAGAAAATCTCGTCCCCACGGTCTCGTCGTTCACTCCTTGGGCAAGACCCGCCGTGCTCAGCACTGCCACCTTTCGAAAAATTTTGTTTCCGTCAAAAACGATTCCCTTCTCCTCCAAAAGCCCCTCCAGCCCGGTTGGACCGCCGGGATCGAGCGCGATCACCAGCCGGCCCGGCTTGCCCACGTACGCCTTGAGCGCCGCCACCGCGGCCGGCGGCCAAGGGAATTTGGATCCCGCCACCAGCACGGCATCGGCATCCGCGGGCACGCCTTCCTCTTCCCCGGGTTTCCAAGCGACCAGCTCAAGGTTCTGCGAACCCAGCCTGGCGGCCAACAGGGAGTAACCGGCCGGATCCCGGTCGGAGGAGTGCACGTTGTACTCGCCGTGCCCCTCGGCCACATACACTTTCGCCGGCTTGCCCTGGACCAGGGCGCTAATCGCGGAGGAAACCTTTTCCTCGGCATTGAAGGCCTTCACCCGCGCCGCCCCGCCCATCATTGACATCCCGGGGTCGATCTCGGCCATCTCGGCGACCTTTAGCACGCGCGACCGATCCCCGAATTCGAGAATCACCACGTTCTCATTGCTCGTCAGCTTGAATTTTTCCGCCAGTTTCTGCGCCCCCTGAAAATCGAGGAAGGGCTGAACCACCGCCACCTTAACCTTCCCGCCGGAACGATACTTGTATTCCTCAAGCAGTTTGAGCACATCCTCCTGGATCAGGCTCCCCGTCGCATCCCCCTCGGGCGCTAGGAATGCCGTGATCGTAATTTCCCCCGGCAGGCTTTTTAGAAGATTCAAAGACTGGCTGGAAAGCTGCTGAAACCGGTTCAGGGAAAAGTCAGCGCGCACGTAGTGCCTCCAGCCGATGTAGTTGGCGCCGAGGAACAGGGCCAAAAGGATCGGCAGGAAAAGCCAGTGGTTCCACGTCTGGGCACGGCGTGCCTTCCGGAACTCGGAAAGGGTGGGAGGTGTTACTGCCATGACCTAACCCTTCAGCCGCCGCCCGGCCATCACCCGATGGGTAAGGATGAGAAAAAAAACTGTCCCACTCAGGTAAAAGACCACCGGCCGGGAATCAAACAGGCCCGCGCTGAACGAGCGCATCTGCTCGAGCGTGAACACATAGGTCAGCGCTTCGCGCCAACCCGGATCCCGCACCAGGTAGCTGAGAAACCCGGCAAAGAAGAGCAGGGCGATAATGGTAAAGGAGATCATCGCCGCCACCGCCTGGTTGCGGCTTAGCACCGACCCAAACAGCCCGATCGAAAGATAAAACATGCCCACCAGCGTCACCATCAGGTAGGAGAGCGCCAGCGGGATCCAGGCCACCGGCACGGTGTTTCCGGTGACGGCCTGAAAAATAACCAACCCCAACAGGGAAGGCACCCACAGGATCACGTAAAAAGTCAGGACTCCGCAGAACTTGGAGAGAATCACGTCTCCGTCGCGCACCGGCGCGGTCAGCAGCATCTCGATCGTGCCGGTTTTGTACTCCTCCGAAAACAGCCGCATGGTCAGAACCGGAACCAGAATGATCAGGAGGAACCAGAAGTGAAAAATATAGAAATAGATCTGCATCACCGTGAACTCCCGCACCCCCTGCCCCAAATACGCCACGCACTGGCTGAAGCTGAACCCGCTGACCAGCGCCATGCAGGTGAGCAGCACCCAGGCGATCGGGGAAAGCAACAACGCCCCCGTT
>RFWS01000088.1 GCA_009921985.1 bacterium
TCGACCGTCTCGACGAGGATCTGGCGGGCCAACCGGGCACTCAGGGCCACGCGGGTTCCGCACACCCAGCAGACCAGATCCGCCCCACCCCGGATCTTCTTCACCAAAGCGTTTTCACAAAAACCCATCTCCCGGAGACGCTGGCAGGTGCCGGGAGCGCATTCCAAGCGACTCACCCGGACCTCACGTCCGGCACCCACTTGGGTTAAATCAACGGTTTTCATCTTGCTTAAAGTAATTTTGGGCCCTCCGGGAAGCGGTTGCAAGTGCCGGATGGACGATTTCGAGTTTTCAAAATACTTACACGAACCAGCGATAGAGCATCAGATAGACCAACACGCCCGTGATGGAGACGAACATCCAGCTGGGCCAGAGCCAGCGGGTGATCCGTTTGTGGCTTTCAAACTTGCCGGTGAAGGCAAACCACAGCGCCGCCAGAATGAAGGGCAGATTCAACATCGCGAGGATCGTGTGGGGCAGGAGGATTAAGAGGTACACCACCCGCGGCCAGCCCTGCATGGGAAACAGCTTGGGACCCACCGTGAACTTGTGAACCAGATAGCCGGCAAGAAAAAGGGACGAAACGACAAACGCCGAGATCATCAGTTTCCGGTGCGCTTCCTTGTTCCCCTTACGGATCTGGACGTAGCCGGCTGTCAACAACACGACCGTGAGACTGTTGAGGATGGCATTGAGGAGCGGTAGGTCCTGGAAGGTCATCGCCGGTTCCCCTCTCCCACCTCCCGCATCAGGTCACCTAGGTCCGGCAGTGCCCGCGCCAAAAGATCTCCACCCATCCCATCATAGTAGCCACGGATCCGACCTTGCCCATCCACCAAGGCCACCTTGGTGCTGTGAAGCATTTTACCGGACTGCGCCACCGCGCCGGGCGGGTTTTCCTCCACCGCTAACTTGAATCCCTCACGCGCGATCCGAAACACTTCCGGCAATGGCCCGGTCAGCAACCAGAAGTTTTCCCCCACGCCCATCCGTTTGGCGTACTCCCGCAGGCGGACGGGGGTGTCGGTCTCGGGATCGACCGAGATGCCCACCACCCGAACCTGTCCCTTGGTCCGGGCAACGGCCCGGGAAAGCTCCACCATTTGGCTGATCAAGGTGGGACAGGGGCCACGACAGTCGGTAAAAAAAAATCCGGCAAACCAGATTTCCCCTTTCAGATCCGCGAGGGAACGGGGTTGGCCATCGCGTTCCTGCAAACGGAATTCCGATAGTTGTCCCAGCACGGGAAGTTGACGGAAACCATGACGCTCAGAGGCGAGCCACATTTCCCGCATGCCCCCCAGCATCACCGCGAAGATTCCCAACGAGAGCAGGGTCCAGACAATGGCGGTGAGGCGACGGTTGGCGGGTCGGGGGCCCGGGGGAACCGGGCCAGGCTGGGTCACGAACGACGACTGACCTGGAACGCGCAGGCCATCACCAAAACCAGAGTCACCGCGATCACGATCGAGAAATCCTGCGCAAGATCAGCCGGGAACGGCATGCCCGGTTTGGTGGCGAGCAGGCCCTGCAGGGCGTTGTGGGCGTAACTCAAGGGATTGAAACGCATGAGGACACGGACCCACTCCGCCGCCCCTCCCGGCGGGAACAAGGCGCCGCTCAACAACCAGAGAGGGATGAAAAGAAGATTAATAATGGCGTGGAAGCCTTGGGTGGAGTCCATCGGCCAGGCGAGAAGAAATCCCAGGGCAGTCAGCCCCACGGCCAATACGCTCATCACCGCCACGAGGTAGACAATCACGCGCAGATCGGGGTGGTAGTCCGCGTAGGGAGCCACCAGGACGACCGTCAGCGCTTGGAGCACCGCCAGGATCGTTCCCCCCATCAGCTTTCCGAACAGGATCGCCGCCCAACCCGAGGGCGCCACCAGCACACCCTGCAGGAAGCCTTCCCGACGGTCTTCGATGATCGATACCGTGGAAAAGATCGCGGTGAACAGGATGATCATGAGGATAATGCCGGGGAAGAAGTACGTGAGGTAATCCAGACGGTCACGGGAACCGGCCTGCACCAGGGAGTTCCCCACCCCGGAGCCAAGGAGAAACCAAAAGATCACGGGCGTAGCCAAGGCCCCGATCACCCGGTTTTTTTGACGGAGAAAACGCATCACCTCCCGTTGGGCCAGACTGTAGGCGGCTTTCAGCATCTTAAATCTCCCCCGGGGAAGACGACCAAGGCCTCCCGGTTTTTTGGATAAAAAGATCCTCGAGGGTCGGACGGCAAAGGGTCACAGAGGTGACCTCCTTGCCATACTGGCGCCAGAGACGAATCGCCAAGGGTGCGGCCACGCCGCGGACCGGCACGACTTTGACCGAGGCCGGCTCGGCCGTGGCTTCAATCTCCCCTTCCTTGCGGATTTTGGCGGCTAATTTCTTGGGTTGATAGGTCCCCAAGCGGACATATTCCTTCCCGAGCGAGGAGCGCAGTTCCGAGACCGGACCGGAGGCGACGGAACGTCCTTGGTCGAGGAGGAGAATCTCATCGGCCGGTTCGGCCTCTTCGAGAAGATGGGTGGTAAAGAGAACGCTCAATTTGCGGCTGTTGCGGATGCCAGAGATGATGCTCCACAACTCCGAGCGGATGGCGGGATCGAGACCGGTGGTCGGCTCATCCATCAGAAGGATGCTGGGCCGGGTGAGCAAGGCTTTGGCGATTTCCACGCGGCTTGATCCGCTTTTCCAGATCGTGGGATTCCAACCCGTAGAGGTGCCCATGGTGCCGGAGGTTTTCCCGGACGGTGAGCTTCATGTCCACGGCCGGATTTTGAAAAAGAACGCCGATCTTCCGGCGAATCGGAGTGGGGAACTCGCGCAAGCTTCGGCCAGCAATCGAAATTTCCCCGTCCTGCAGGGCGAAGATGGTGGAGAGGATTTTGAAAAGGGTGGTCTTGCCGCTGCCGTTGGGCCCGAGGATGCAGTACATACCGCCCTCCTCGAGGCGAAAGGTGATGTTGTCGAGCACGCGTTTACGGCCGTAGGAGTAACCGACTCCCTCCGCTTCCACCGCTGCCAGGGATGCCGCTGCCATAGCCACGCACTCTGATGGGAAGCGGGGAAAGGGTCAAGCCGATGGGATGGAAAACGGGAAATGTCTGGCTACCGGAGAAGCGGTAGTCAGGGAAAAAATCAGCGGCGGGGAAACGCTTGGGCCTGGCCGTTCAGGCGAGCCGGCACGCCCTGCTGACGGAGAAAACTTTCAATGAGAAACATGGCTTGGGCGGGAAGCGGACGGGTGCCGAATGAGCGGGAAAGGGAAATCTCGCATTGGTGGGCGATTTCCTGGGTATCCATGCCACGGGCTTTGGCGTGGTCGACGGAGAGCGAGAGCCGGCTTTTCCAATAATTCATGCGGTTATCCGCGCAGTGCTGGCTCTGGGCATCCGCCACCGCTTGGGCAAAACCCCAAACTTCCCTCTGCAAATCCTCAGCCATTCTGGAGGCATGCAGACCTGGATGATGCTGGGTGACACGAGAAATCATGATTTCGGTGCGAACTATTCAGAATTTTTATGTCTTTGACAATAAATAAGTTACGGAAAAATCGTCTGATGCATAAAATATTGAAAAGCAAGGACTTAAAGCAAAAAGCGCGGAAATACTTCCGCGCTTTTTGCCAAACACTAGGAGATGTAACCGAAAACTAAGGGAATAGACAGGCGAAGGGCAAAAATGTTCAAACTATTTTCAATTATTTCAGCCATTTGATGGCCATGAACCCGGCCACCCCCAGGAGGAAGAGGAGGGTGACGGCCACTTCCAGATACTTTTCGATGTGGGGCCGGATGGCGGGTCCGCCCAGGCGGATGACAGCAGCCACGAGAAAGAACCTCCCCGCCCGACCGAGGATCGAGGCCGAAACCAAAGTGGGAATCGGCACGGCGAAAACACCCGAGGCCACCGTGAAAACCTTGTACGGAATCGGCGTGAAAGCGGCCGTGAGGATGAAGAGAAAGGCGTTTTGCTGGTAGAAACCTTCCACCTTTCGGAAAGTGGCTTCGGTAAAACCGGGGACATGCGCGAAGAACCAGGGGGCCACCGCTTCCCAAAGGGCGTGGCCGATCCACCAACCGAACACTCCCCCCGCGACCGAACCCACCGTGCACCAAAAGGCGAAATGGGCCCATTTTTTGGGATGGGCAAAGCAAAGGGCCAGCAACAGCACATCCGGGGGAATTGGAAAGAAACTGGATTCGATGAAGGCGATGACAACCAGTGCCGGCACGGCTTGCGGGGTGGCCGCCCAATGGATCGTCCAATTGTAAAGACGCCGCAACCAATTCTGGTTGGACTCCCGCTTCATCTCAATCTCCCCTCCTCCCCAACGAATCCTTTTCCAGCGGTCCTTGAGCGCCACGGCCACAAAACCACCCACGGCTAACGCCACCAGCGCAAGGATGCCGTTGACCGGCAGGATTCCCTTCCAGCCAAGAATCCCAGCAAGCAAAAGAACCGCCCCGGAGATCAAGGCGGCGAGCTTACGCAAGGATTTGTCCGAGTCAGTCATGCGGAAGGAGAATCCAAGGAAAGCCGCGGGGAAACAAGAACGGAGCCTAAGGCCGGGAAATCTGCAGCCGCATAAACCGCCGGTTGGTCGATCCCGTACCCACGGTATCCTGCACCGTCACGCTTTGGGACGGGTTGGTCCCCCCACCATAGGCGTTGGAGGCGCTCGACCACAGCACGGTTGGGTTATTGCTAAACCCAAACAGATCTCCTGCCGCTTGCACCTCATAGACAATGTCCGTCGCGCTCTTTTGCCGGTTGAAGGTCAGCGACAGCTTGTTGTTGGTCATCTTCATCTCCGGAAGGCCGTTGGTCGCCGGCACGGTAGGGTTCATACCCAGGGCATACTTCACCAGGTTGGCAATGCCGTCCCCAGCCGGCGCATTGGTGTCAGCGCCGATACCGCTGTTGTTCGCCGATCCAAAATACTGCGT
>RFWS01000089.1 GCA_009921985.1 bacterium
TTACCCCAAGGCCAACACCCCCGGTTGCACCGCCCAGGCCTGCAGCCTTCGGGATGCCGAAACCCGGCTAAAGGAACGCGGGGTGAAAATCCTCGGCATCAGCGCCGACAAACCGGATTCCCAGAAGAAATTCGTCACGGACCAAAAACTTCCCTACCCCTTGATTGCCGATTCCAAAGGTAAGGCCATCCAGGCTTTCGGCGTCGAGGGCATGTTGGGATTCGCCCGACGATCCGCTTTTTTGTTTCACCAGGGAAAACTGGTCTGGCGGGATGCCAAATCCTCCACCAAGGACCAGGCCGAGGTCGTCCTCAAGGCCCTCGACACTCTCTCCCCCGGCAAGAAGTGAAGTCGTTCCGCAAGGAACTCACTTTCCGCACCCCCACCCGCCGGGCTCTTCTCAACATCACACCCCAGATCGAGTCCGCCCTGGTGGAATCCGGCATCCGGGAAGGACTGTGCCTCGTCAACGCCATGCACATCACCGCCTCCGTCTTTATCAACGATGACGAATCCGGCCTGCACGAGGATTTTGAAAAATGGCTGGAAAAACTCGCCCCGGAAAAACCCCATTCCCAATACCGGCACAACGGGGCCGAGGATAACGCCGATGCCCATCTCAAACGCACTCTGATGGGTCGGGAGGTTGTCGTGGCGGTGACCGAGGGCCGGCTCGATTTTGGCCCTTGGGAACGGATCTTTTACGGGGAATTCGACGGTCGGCGCTCCAAGCGCGTGCTCATCAAAATTCTTGGCGAATAACCCGGCCTTTCCCCCTTTTCCCCCGTTGCCGGGGAATCTATAAAACCCCATGCCTTCGATCTCCGGGAATCAGCTGCAGATCTTTTCCGGCAATGCCAACCGGGAACTGGCGGAACGGATTGCCGCCAGAATCAAAATTCCCTTAGGCAAGGCCAGCGTCACCTCGTTCCCGGACGGGGAAACCTTCGTGAAGTTCGAGGACAACATCCGCGGGAACGATGTCTTTATTATCCAACCCACCTGCGCACCCACCAACCAGAACCTCATGGAACTCCTCATCATGGTGGATGCCGCCCGCCGCGCTTCCGCCTACCGGATCACCGCCGTATTGCCCTTCTTCGGTTATGCCCGGCAGGATCGCAAAGACCAACCTCGGGTCCCCATCACCGCCAAACTGGTCGCCAACCTCCTGGTAGCGGCGGGGGTCCACCGGGTCCTGACCGTGGACCTCCATGCCCAGCAGATCCAGGGCTTCTTCGATATCCCGGTGGACCATCTCTTCACCGCCCCGGTGTTCTACAAATACCTCGTGGAGAAAAAAATTCCTAACTTGGTGGCCGTCACCCCGGACATCGGCGGGATGAAGATGGCGGCCGCCTATGGCCAGATGATGGATTGTGGTCTCGCGATCGTGAGCAAAAAGCGCCTGAACGCCACCGACACGGAGGCCACTCACGTCATTGGCGATGTGAAGGGCAAAAACGTCTTGCTGGTGGACGATATCACCGAGACCGCCGGAACGATTGTCTCGGCGGTGGAAATTCTCCGCAAACATGGGGTGCAGGACTTCTATGTCGGCGTGCCCCATGCCGTGCTCAGCCCGATCGCCATCGAGCGCCTGAAAAAGGCCGGCATCAATGAGCTCATCACTACCAACACCACACCCCAAGCAGAATTCCCGGGCGTGCCGACCAAGGTGCTCTGCGTGGCTCCCCTCCTGGCCGACGCCATCGTCCGGATTCATGCCGGCGAATCCGTCTCTTCCCTTTTTGAAATCCGTGCTGGCGTGAAGACCTGAGCCTGACTCAAGGGACGCAGGCTGCTTCGTTTCCTTATCTTAATCTTAATCCATCCACCTGCCCGCAGGGAGAAAGCTTACTGTCCCAAAATATATGCGAAGATAAGCGGGGCCACGATCGTCGCATCCGACTCAATGACAAAACTCGGGGTGTCCGGACCCAGCTTGCCCCAGGTGATTTTCTCATTGGGCACCGCCCCGGAATACGACCCATAACTCGTCGTGGAATCGCTGATTTGGCAAAAATAGGCCCAGAGCGGGATCGATTTTCGTTTCAGGTCCTGATGCAACATCGGCACCACGCAAATGGGAAAGTCCCCCGCGATTCCGCCGCCGATCTGGAAGAAACCCAGCGGGGTCTTGGCCGTTTTCGTGTAGAAATCCGCCAGGGAAATCATGTACTCCACCCCGCTTTTGATCAGCTGGGGGGACTTCACCTGCCCGGAAATACAGGCCGCGGCAAACATGTTGCCCAGGGTGGAATCTTCCCAGCCGGGTACCACCATCGGCAGGTTTTTCTCCGCCGCCGCCATCATCCAGGAGTCCTTGGGATCGATTTGGTAGAATTTTTTATACAACCCCTCACGCAACGCCTCAAAAAAATATTCATGCGGGAATTTTCGTGCCCCGTTTCTTTCGTCCCGTTTCCATAGCTCGATCATCACCCCCTCGATCCGGCGCATCGCCTCATGCTCGGGGATGCAGGTGTCGGTCACGCGGTTGAGATGCTCCTTCAGCAACTTGTCCTCATCCTTGGCGGTGAGGTAGCGATAGCCTGGGACGCGGCGGTAGTGGTCATGGGCCACGAGATTATAAACGTCCTCCTCCAGATTCGCCCCGGTGCAACTGATCGCATGCACTTTCCCCTTGCGGATCATCTCGGCCAGGGAAATCCCCAATTCCGCCGTGCTCATCGCTCCGGCGAGTGTGACCATCATCCGTCCGCCGTCATCGAGAAGCTTTCGGTAGGCAATCGCTGCATCCCGCACCACCGCGGAATTGAAGTGACGGTAATTCCGGTCAATGAACTTCGTGATCGAACCTTCTGCCATGCAACTCCCTTTCAACCTTCCCGCAGCAGGATTGACAAGACTAATCCGGTTTTTTTTGGGTTTTCGTTGTTCGTAAGTGCGGATCGCAGAAATGATCCATGGCCAGAAACATCGACTTGGCATGTCGGGCGAACAACACGCTCAGAAAGGGTGCCGGCATCACGCAAAGAAGAAAAAGAATCGTGGGACGCAGGTCCGTCAGCGCCCGCAGAATGAAGTACACCGACATGGAACCCAGTCCGATCACCCCGTAATTCACGCCCCAGATGGCCAGAAGAAAATATCCCGGCTCCCGTTCGTAGGCATACCCGCACTGGGGACAGCCATCCAGGGGTGCGAACCAGTCCTGCAGGGACCGGGTTTTCTTTACCGGTAGAAAAATCGGTTTATCCCCACAGGTGGGACACCGGCACCACAGGGCCCTTTGGAAATAAAGCCAGGCCTTACCAAGGGTGCGCGGGGCCTGCGCCGTCGAATCCCCGGGCTTCATTCGCGGTGGTACGGATGCCCCGCCCTCCAACTCTCCACCCGGTAAATCTGCTCCAATAACGTCACCAAAGCCAAATCGTGGGAAAGAGTCTGCGGTCCCAGGGATTTCACCACCGCACATTGCTGAAGAAAACCTTCTCCATGTCCGTCCGCCCCGCCCAGGACCCAGGCGGTTTTCGCGCCCGAGCCCCTCTCCCACCGGTCAAATTCTCTTCTCCAATCCGCCGTGCTCTGGGCTTTTCCGCGCTCATCCAAGGCCACCCGTTGCCAGCCCTCCGATTTCTCCAGAATCTCCCTCGCCTGCCTGGCCCCTTCCTTCACGTGCACCAATTCAATTTCAGAAAATCCCCCGATTCGCATGGCAAAATCCTCCGCGGCGCTTTTTGCCCAACCGGAAGGCCGACCCACGATGATGATGCGGTGTTTCACGCCCCCGTCCGCCGGGGATAGCCCACCTTGACCGCCGAACCGTCCGAAAAAATCACCGAAGCCCCTTCCTCCTGGAACACCGGCCCGAAGGCGGGCCCAAAAGGATCTCCCGTCGCACAGTCCACCGCATACCGAAGCGGAGCCCGCATGGTCCATGGTTCGTGCCTGACCTCGTAGGTGGTGCCACCCCGAAAGGAGTTATATCCCCGGTTCCGATGCAACAGAAACTCCTCCAGAGTTCCTCCGACCACCGCATGTGCCTGCGCCTCGGCACGCACCGAAATCCGGAAGGTTCGCGTCCCCACCTCCCATTCGTACGCCGCCTCGGGTTCATTGTGCCGGATCCGTTTTTCCATTCGCACCTTCCGTTTCTCATAAGGTTCCCCAAAAGCCTTCCGGGCCAGCCTCGCCACCAAAAGCTTGGGGACCAACTCCCCCAGAAAAACAACGCCGGGACCGTTGGGGCCCTGCACATAGGTCCGCAGGTTCACCTCGGGAAAGCGGTCGTGCCAAGGCCAGCTGATCCCCTTCACCACCACGCTGGAAAATTCCACGCCCACGAGACTGATCGCCGCCGCTCCCTCCCAAAGATCCGGCGAGCAACCCGCCGGCAACTTCTCCTTCACCAAGGACGGATCCACCAGCCAGCTCACCATCACCAGATTTCCCCAGTCTGCCTGCATCCATGACGGGCCATCGCTCATCGCGGCTATCCTGCAAACCCGGGACCGAACAGCAAGAAATCCGCTACCCGAGCACCTTTTCGAGCTCCTCCACTCTCCGCTCGAAAAGCTCCAGAGCCGCCTCCACCGGAGCCGGACTCTCCATATCCACCCCCGCCGTCCTCAGAGTCTCCAGCGGCGGACGGGAACCACCCGATTTTAAAAACCCGTGCACCCTCTCCACCGCCCCGCTGTCCCCCGCCAACACCCTCGTGGCAAGCGCCATCGCGGCGGAAATTCCGATGGCGTACTTGTAGACGTAAAACGCGCTGTAAAAGTGCGGGATCCGCAGACATTCCAGCTCAAGCGGTGCCTCGATCTCCATCGCCTCCCCCAAGTAAGCCTCCAGAAGCTCCCGGTAGCAGATCCGGAAGAAATCCAACGTCAACGCCACCCCTTTCTCCTCC
>RFWS01000090.1 GCA_009921985.1 bacterium
CCCGTTTCGAGGGAGTGGTGTCGAAGGAGATGCCTGAGCCAAGATTGACCACGGAGATTTCGGTGGGGTTGGTGCCGGTGTCACGATTGGCGCTCCCACACATTCTTTCCGCGTCCACCAACCCGGACAGATCCTCAACGTAAAAGGCAAAGCGCATGACAGGCTGGCTGACCGTATTGGTCGAACCCGAGCTAACCCGGACAGGCTGGCGGATGGTGACCCATCCCACGGGCGGAGACGTGCGGGGATTGAGGGCGGTATGTCCGATCAACTCCAGGTTGGTGGCCCCATTGGTAAATTTTGTCAGATCGGTCATAAAGTTGCTGATCACATTGGAGAACATGGATTGATTGGTGACGGTGATTCGGTTCGTCATCACCGCCGTTGGTGGGGCGTTGGTCGCCAGCTCGGTCATGGTTCCGGAGCTAAAGGCCGCATTCCAGTATAAGGCTGGATTTCCGCTGGTGTATCTAGGAGTACCCAAAAGGAGATAACCCAACTCATCCGCAGAATTTGTGCGCCAATAGGTGACAATATTGTCGTAGCTCGACCCCATGCCGTTGTTGATGATTTCCTTGGCGCAGTTGAAGCCGATGTTGAGGGCCATTTCGAGGCGCACCTTTTCGCCCAGGGGACGCGTGGCGCTCCGCTCAAGGCGGGAAGCGGCGAGAAAAGCCGTGGCGGTCAGGGCGGCGAGAGAGACGAGCGCGAGCACGCTGATCAGGGCAAAGCACGAAGCTGCATCCGGATGGCGTTGGCAAAGAGGGGAACGGCCGGTTTTCAATGGGTAATAGTCCTGGGAAGATCGACGCGAAACTCGAAGGAGCGGGCGTATTTCTGGAGGTTGGCAGAGTTGGTCCAGGCGGAGAGGGGAAGCTTGAGGGCCGCGTCTTCCGGATAGATGGACAACTCCACATGGATTTTGCTTCCGCTGTAAAAATTGGCCGTGCATGGGGCAAAAACTCGGTAGTTTGCCCCGTTGGTGACCTGTTTTCCGCTGTCCGTGCTGTTATAAAACAAAAATCGAAGGCCGCAGGCGTTACGGGCAAGAATCTCGCTATTCGAGGAAATAGCGGGAAATAGGGTTAAAGGGTTATCGCCCCCAGCCAGAGCGGCCAGCGTCCCCGAAGAATCCAGTGTATAACGGTAAAGATTGTAATTGGTCGTGACGAAACCACTGAGGTTAGTGGTATTGGTCTGCGCGATATAATAACCAAAGACCGCAAGATCCAAGGCGTTGGCGGCGGATGGTTTTCTGCTGGAGACTCCAAACAAAAAAGGGGAGTTGGGCAAAAGGTTTGCGGGAAGTTTGAGTCCGGCGGGGTTCACCCCGTTGGACGAGTACACAAATGGCAGGCCGGCATTGGTGATGGCGATCGATCCAGGGTATCCGGCCATGTTGGTTTTTTGGCGAGTGAAAAGACCGCCGAGATCGCTGGAGATCACCTGAAAAGCCGCACGGGCTTCGCGGGTCGCATCCGTGCGGCGGTTGGCATTGGTCCAGGCACGGGACATCTGGTCCTGCATGCCGACCATGAGAAGAAGAACGAGGGAGAGGACCGTCGAGGCGGCCATCATCTCGATAAGGGTGAAGGCGGCTTGGGTTAGCCGCAGGATTTGGATCGAATAACGGGGCCTCCTGAGCGCGCTCCGGAAGACCAGGCCAGATAATTTCCCGCTCACGGAACGACGGCTCCCGTGTAAAGGCGAACCTTACGATTTTCCGGCTTGGCATTGCCGGGAGTCTCCACAGAGACATCCACGCGCATGACTCCAGTGTCATTGGCCAAGGTGGTGATTGTAAAGGTGGGGCAAAAGGTGACCTTGGCCACGGCCACCAGACCGTTGCTGGGCGAAGCTCCGCTGTACCAATCGGGTACGGTGTTGAGTTTGCCTGCGCTGGGGCGAGCCATGATCGGCTTGCCGGAGGGATCCGTGTCCGAGCGAGGCTGGGCATCATAGGCCAAATAGACCTCCTGCTTGTTGTTGATGACTCTAAGGTCGATTCCCAAATAGTTATTGGTGGTCTTTTGCGGATCCACACCGCCCGCCACTTGGATGAGTTTGTAAAAGTAGGGATTATTGGGGGAGGAATAACGCAGATTTTTGCTGCCAACCTGTTGGTCTTTGAGGTCGGCCAGGATGGTTTGGGCAATCATGGCGGACAGAGTCTCGTCGTAGGTCTCCTTGCTCATATTCAGGCCGAGGGGAAAAAGGGCGATGATGGAGGTGAAAGCCACCGTGGCCACGCCCATGGCGATGACGACCTCGGTCAGACTGAACGCGGATGAGCCATGCAACGGACGCCAAGGGTTATTTTTGGCTTCGGGAGAATTCTTCGCGAACGTGGTAGACTTCGCGTGAGAAAGGGATTTCATGGGGCGGGCGCCATGGTGGGGATCGTCCGACCGGTATAGCGGGTGAGCTTGACTGTTTCGAAGTTGGTTATGCGTGAGTTAGTGTTTGGGGTGGTTCCCGAGACCGTCCCTTCAAAAAATGCGATGCCGTTCGTCGGGAAAGATGAGAACCCTTCGGCCAGAGCCCCGTCGGATTGAAAGACCACGCCTTTATACGCGGCGGCGGCAGCTGAGGAGGTGAGGATCCGAAGGCTGACATTGGGGGCGTTTGGGAGCGCCGAAATCGAAGCGGGGAAAAAAGAGATTCCCTGCGGCAGGGCGATCCAGGAACCGACCATGTTGCCAGGTGTAGCGGGATTGGTGGGATTCCAGGCGACCACGGCCATGGAGCGGTATTTGTAGGCATCCCCAAGGCTGAAAGAGGAATCCGGAAAAATGACTGCGGCATTGGTTCCCGAGGAAATCGCGGTGTTACGAGCGACTTCCAGGGCTCCCAAAAGTTGGGACATGGCCTGTTTTCTTCCCCCGCTCCCGGTCAGACCCTTGAGGGCCGGAACGCCGACAACAGCAAGAAGCGCCATGATTCCGACCACGGCCATCAACTCCACCAAGGAAAATCCACGGTGACTTAGGAGAAACACGTAAGATTTTTTTTTCACCTGCTGGAAACGCCCGATCCTAATTTCAGGCCGCCTTCTCACATATGCAACGCTCTCATTAGAATTTACTTTGTCAATACAATCAAAAAATTTGTTATAAGTATATAGAAGATAGGTATTTACATTTTTGGCCAGCTAGTGATCCATTTGTTTGTGGAGTTTCCCCCAGTGGTTTGACCCGCAGTTGACCAAATCAAAGGGGCATTGGTTCCATCGGAATTGTAACCATATGTGTAACCCCAAGGATCCACAAAGGATGGGTTTTGGGCGTTAGTGCTACTAACCATGGATGGTTTTGGTTCGAAGTATCTTCTTCCGGAGGGCTTCGAGCTATATTGATTGGTTCCAAAAAGTGCGGAAAAAACCGAGGAACACGCGTAGTTGGTGGGATTAAAACTGCTGGCAGGATTCACGCTGGTGTTGGTGGGGTAGGCATTGTTGTCGGCATAATATCTCTCGCAAGCGGCCTGAAGGGCAGCGATCTCCGCCTTGGCCTGATTGACGGCCCCTTGCCTGCGGACGGCGCCAGCACCCCCGAGGGTAAGTCCAGCCAGGATGCCAATCACCACCATCACACCCATTAATTCGACCAACGTGAAAGCGTCCTTCCTTTCCAAGGATCGGTATCCGCGGTAGAGTATTGAATTCATGAAAAAGATATTAATTCGTCCCTTGTCGGTTTCCCAACACAAATCCGCAACTGGGTTCACCTTGGTGGAGATCCTTGTGGTGATCACGATCATTGGAATGTTGGCTGGACTGGGATTTCCCGCCATTCAGGGGGCGATCAATGCTGGAAAAAAAGCTGAAGTGGCGGCGATGGCCGAATCGGTCAAAACAGCCGTGAATGCCTTTTATGCAGAGTACTCCGCCTATCCGTCGAACAACGGCACAACAGACGCGAACTTTCTTTCTCTCTTGAGCACCACCAATACCACGGGAGGAAATACCCGGGGAATCGCCTTTCTGGAAGTGCCTCCAAAATTCACCAACATGAGCGGCTTGGTCACTCCCGCCGGTTTCTACAAAGGGGGAGGGCGCAGCAATTTTTCAATTAATATCGACACCAACGGAACTGGACAGGTGACGAACAAGGTTGGTTCAGCGAATTACACGGTTCCTGCCAGTGTCTCGGTTTGGGTATCGGATCCTCAGAACGCCAACAAGCCGGTGGGGACATTCAAATAAACAAAGCGGCCAGTAGACGAAAAAAATTCCCCGCTGGCGGCAGGGAATGCCGAAGGCGGCTTTAAAACTGATTCAGGCGGTCGAGCAGGGCGCGGAGGCGGCGAGGGCAAACCAACAGCCTTCTAATGAACTCGCAGAAAGGGGGGAAGTTTTCACCGGAGATGGGCCCGGGCCGAGTTCAAGTCGCAAATGTCCGGAAATAAATTTATAAATTACTGATGGGTAGTCTTTTAAAAAATTCCATAAACTACTTGAAAAAACGAAAAATCAAGTAAGCTATGTCCTGTGTTTGGAAAGATTCTCTCTTTAGGATTGGCCGTCTCTGCGTTGAGCTCCCTGCAGTTATCGGCCGCGGTGATCACTTGGGACACGGGCCACACGTACGTCACTCAAACCGGGGTCGCGTCTGATGCCTACGCCCAACTCATTCCCGGTACCGTGGTGGAGGCCAAGTATTCCGACATGAGTCGGACGG
>RFWS01000010.1 GCA_009921985.1 bacterium
ATGTCCTTCAAGACCATGTTGAGGGCGTGCCCAACGTGGGCGTCCCCGTTGGCAAAGGGCGGCCCGTCGTGGAGATGAAACTCGGGCGCCTTGGCCCGCTCCGCCAAAAGCCTCTCGTAGGTCTTATCTTTCAGCCATTGCTGGACCCAAGCCGGTTCCCGCTTAGGCAGATCGCCCCGCATGGGAAAATCCGTCTTGGGCAGGCGAACGGTCTGGCTGTAATCCATCCGTCAGGATTAGGAGAAAATCGGTCCCAAGTCCAAGATCTCGCCCAAGGCTTGGCTCAGATCAGGACTAAGGGTTTTTTACGTGGGAGTGGTTTGGCCAGGGGTTGGGTTGGAAGTCACAGGAGGCAATGGAGCTTGGGTATCCGCGGAGCGCCCACCGCCAGCCGCAGTATCGGTGCTTCCGGGGCCCTCGCTACCGGCCGCCGTCGCCACATCCCCAGGGCCACCCGAACTGGGTTGCGCACTATTGGCGGCAATTGATTTTCCTTCAGCAGATCGAGCATCGCCAACCACAGCCATATTCCCGGTGAAATTATCACTGGAAGGCAGGGAGGCCACTTGGCCGCTGCTACTGGAAAACCCTTGGTTTGAACCGATTTGAACCCCCGAAGAGGAACCTGCCGGCACAAACTCTGCACTCCCCGAAGCCACCCGGGCACTTACTTCACCTCCAGCATCCGTATTCATGGAAAACATGGTCCCAGGATTCAGTTCCATCCCCTCTCCCCGTTTAAATGGCTCCAATATTAAATTAGGGGCTTGGGAGCATTCTTCAGGGGGTAATCCGGTAAAAGCTGAAAAAGCCTCGACCGCTGGATCCTCAACCCGGGCGCTTTTATCGTCCGCATTGGGAGTTTTTTCCAGAACCTTTACCCCCGATTCAATAGCCTCTCCCTGCTTTTCCGCCACTGCAGTCACTTTTTCAATCCCAGGCATGGGGTTGACAAATTCGGTGAAAAGCGGAGAGCTCTCCATCAACCCCGTGATGTTAACCTCAAAACTGACGGAAACACCGGGGCGAGCGGCCGAAACCACCCCCATTTGCCCGGGAGTCAAGGGAGTCACCGAACCATCCTTGTTGGTAATTTTGCCACTCCCTCCCTCTGACTCAAGTATGGCAAAGGAAAAGTTACCCTTACCGTCACTGCTGGCCATGACAGTGCTTCCAGAAACCACGCCCAACACTCCCCCTCCCTCGATGGAAATGCCCCCGTTTCCGGGAGGCACATGCATGAGTAAAGTTCCCTGATCCAGCTTGATGACCCGCCCCTTGGAATCAAAAGAGAATTTGGAATTTTGTCCCAAGCGAAGGATCGAGGAATCCGTAAAGGACATCTCCGTGCAGGAGTCTGCGCCGGTGTCCACCTTGGTGCCTTCGGAGACCACGCCCCCCTTGACCGCAGGTGCTTTTTCGGACCCCGTGGTCGCCTGAACCTTGTTTTTGACCGTATTTAGAGCGCCGGTTCCCAGCGGCTTCTTTTCCAGCGCCCAACCTCCTGCTGTCGCCCCCATCAAGCATAGGGCCACCAGACGGGTTATGCATCGCGGATGAGTATGGTTATTCATTGCGCGGAGGCCTGTTGTTGGAAAGGGCGAGATTGCCCCGGGGGTGTGCTTTGGGCTTTCAGCACGCCTTGAGGGGTACTGACTTCGATTCGGATTTTTTCACCAAAGCCATCGGCGATGGCAAAGTGCACATCGCCTCGTACGGTCTTTAACCGAGCCGTGGCACTCTGCAACACGCCTTGATCAAATCGATCTGAGGAATCCTCGTAAAGCACTTCGCTGTTTTGCTGAACCTCCGCAATCACTCCGGGAACCGGCAGGAACATCACTTGAGAGAGCGGGCCTGTTTTGATCTCCGCCCCCTTCGGCAGGGTTTGACCGCGTTTGATCGGTTGATCATGGAGGGTCGCACTCCCGACTACCTTCAGGACTTTCCCCTCCCGGGACAGAGGGCTGGGCTCTCCCCTCAGCCAGCCCGCCACACGCTTACTAAACTGAAGCGAATGAAATCCGCCCGGAGCCGGAGCCCTGAGATTCGTCAACCCGGTGATCGATTGAATGGAAGACTGTAATTCAGGACGAATAACAATAGCCTGGGTGGCCAACCTTTCTTTCAGGTCCGGTCGGGCCGTGGTGACTTCCTTAAAAATCTCCTCAATCGCCTCCGGACACCCCAAGACTCCATCCTGCGCAATATCCATTAAGGTGGCCTCGCGGCAGACATCGGGGAATGCCTTGAGCGTGGTCGATTCGGGAGTTCCGCCCGCCAGGCCCGTGGCCTTATTTTCCCCGGGATAGGTCAGTTTCTGGTTGGCAGCAACCGAGCCCCGTTCCACTCCGCCGGCCACATCCGCCAAAATAACCTTCCCGGACAGCACGCTGAGAATGCTCTTCCCGTCTTTACCCTTGGTGATCTGGTAAAGGCCATCGGTGGTTCGGGCCACGATTCCATCTCCCAGCCCTACCAGGCTGGCCCGAGGCGCAACCAGCGGGGCGGCCACATAAGTCAGCAGCGTGCCGCTTTTTAATTCCACCTTGATATCGAGGGAGCCTTGTTCCAAGGGAGCCAAAACTAGTTCCGTGCCGGGAAGGGCCTCGTGAAAGACCCCAGCGGCACTTTGAAAAATCAAGGGCCCCTTGAGGCTTGGCAAAATAGTTCCGCCCACTTGGACCGCTTCCCCTTCCAAGAGATCCCGTGGTTGATCCGTACCGATTTGCAGAGTCTCACCCCCAACGGTTTTTAAAATCTTGCCTGATTTGTTGCTCCAACCCCCCTTTCCCTCTTTCCAAGCCGCAAACCTCTCCCGGCAACGGACCAATGCCTTCGACGCCGCGTTGGTCGAGGCGTTGGTGGAAGGCACGGCCGCCAGTTCCTTGCCGGCGGCGGTGTCTAGGTTCCCCAAATCCGCCATGAGAAAACGGGCGCCTCCGGTTCGGTCCATTTCGAACTGTGGCTTGTTGTCGCTCCCGAAACGCACCGTCACCACGCCTTCCGGTTTCATCCCGACCGAAAGACCGAAAGCTTCCAATTCCATTTCTGAAAGGGACGACTTGGCCTCCGTCATGGTCACTTCCGGTTGGCCGCTTTCGTTTTTCACAAAGGACAACTTGAGCGAGGCTTTTCCTGATGTGACCACTTCCCCTTTGGCCCCTTCACTGATGTCCGTGATTTTTTTTGCAGTGCCGTCCATCACCTCCAAGCAGGGAAATTTTGAATTGTAGCGAATTTTAAAATCGGGAGCAGCTCCGCTTTCCTGGCAGAACCCTAAAGCCAGAAACAGGACAAAGCCCGACAAAGTCGGCAAAATGCCGTTCTCTTTCATCGATCTCAAGCGTACTCCTGATTTTTCAAAATTCAATGGGTCAACTTGCGAACCCCCATAAATGGCTAGGAAGCGTAACATCAATAACTTCGACCGAGAAAATCAACGCCTGTTCAATGTATTTAGCAATTGATGGACAACATCTTGCATCATCCTTTTCAAGCCAAACCACCCTCTTGCCCTAGAACCCTCTTGGTGCATTCTCCCACGATGCCCAGCCCAACCGATTTAACGATCTGCCCACCCCGCAGTCCCCGCGTCCGACTGGGAGGTTACGTGATTCTACCTCGGATGCTGGATAAGTGCCGAGCCACCTTGGCCGGCAAAAATGGCGAGTACTCCTACAACTGCCCTCTCGACCAATACTTCCTGAAATTCGCCGGCGTGGATCCCGAAGCCCTCCAAAAGCAGGTCGCGGCCGGCTTGCGCGATGGCGGGATCCTCGAGTGGATCGAAAAAAATCAAAAGCACCACCGCTCGGCCCAGGAAATTGAGGCGTGGTCGGACTACATGAACCGCCGTGCCCCCGCCTCCATCGAGCAACGGGAGCGGATGAACCAGTACCAGTCCGGCGCGGCCAAAAACCGGGAGGACATCACCACCTGGTTTGACGTTCTCGATTTGGACGACTTCGCCAGTTTCGGCGGACCTGCTTGAAGCCTCCCGCCCTTGTCATCGGTTCCGGTTTCGGGGGACTGGCCGCCGCCGTCCGCCTACAGGCCCGCGGCTATGATGTCACTCTGCTAGAAGCTCTCGAACAACCCGGCGGACGCGCTTCCGTTTTTCGCGACCAGGGTTTCACCTACGATGCCGGCCCTACCATCCTGACGGCCCCATTCCTTCTCGATGAACTCTTTGCCCTCTCCGGGAAAAAAACTTCCGACTACCTCCGAATTGTCCCCTGCAAACCTTTTTATCGCATCGCCTGGCATGACGGCGTCTCTTTTGAATACACCGGCCAACAGGACGAGATGGAGGAACAGGTCCGGCGGATCGCCCCCGGGGACCTCGAGGGTTACCGGAAGTTCGTCGGCGAAACCCACGCCATTTTTCAGCGCGCCTTCATCGAACTGGCGGACCAGCCCTTCTCCCATTTTTCCGACATGCTCCGCGTGGCCCCCGACCTGATCCGCCTTCGCTCGGACCGCTCGGTCTGGCAAATGGCCTGCCGCCACGTCAAAAATCAGCGCCTTCGCGAGGTTCTCTCCTTTCATCCCCTCCTCGTCGGCGGCAACCCATTCCAGTCCTCTTCCATCTACGCGATGATCCACTACCTCGAACGCGAATGGGGAGTCCACTTTGCCATGGGCGGCACCGGTGCCCTCGTCCAAGCCCTGGTCAAACTGCTTCAGGATCTGGGCGGAAAAATCCGTCTGAACGCCCCCGTCGAGGAACTGCTTGTGGAAAACGGTTCCGCCGCCGGGGTCCGCCTCCGCAGCGGAGAGATCATCCGTGCCAACGTGGTCGTTTCCAACGCGGATGTCTCCAATTTTTACCAAAAATGCGTGGCCCAAAATCATCGCCGCAAATGGACGGATCGTCGGCTCCGCGGGATGCGCTACAGCATGTCTCTCTTCCTGATTTATTTCGGGACCAATCGCACCTACCCGGAACTGGCCCATCACACCATTTGGCTGGGACCAAGATACAAGGGCCTGCTGGATGACATTTTCCATCATCGGGTCCTAGCGGAGGATTTTTCCCTTTATCTTCACGCCCCCACCCGGACCGACCCTTCCCTGGCCCCGCCCGGGCACGAATGCTTTTACGTTCTATCCCCCGTCCCCCATCGCGGAGCCCCCGGCGATCAGATAGACTGGGAGAATGTGAAAGAGGAGTACGCCGACCGCATCCTTGCCACGTTGGAAAAGAGTCTGATTCCGGACCTTCGCAAACATTTGGTCAGCAAACTCCTCTTCACCCCGGTGGATTTCGAAACCCGACTCGACGCCCACGCCGGTTCCGCCTTTCAGTTTGAGCCCGTCCTAACCCAGAGCGCCTGGTTCCGGCCCCACAATGTCTCCGAGGATGTGAAAGGCCTCTATCTTTGCGGTGCGGGCACCCACCCCGGAGCCGGCGTTCCCGGGGTTCTCTCCTCGGCCAAATTGCTCGACCGGGTCATTCCCGCACCAGAAACGGGACCTTAAGGTTTCCTCATACCTGTGAGCCGCCCCTTGCACCTGTCCCCGGCCATGGCAATGTCGGGGTTTCCCATATGATTTGTCGGACTTCGGAAGAAAAAAAGTCGGAGAAGCTGTTTCGGTCCCGCCTGCGACCTTACCTGAAAAGCAAGAAGCCCCGCACGGTCCCATTCTCACCAAAACCACGCGGGGGAAAATTCTCCGAAATTATTGTCCTTCCCGTTTCGGACGTCACCCACCTCTTCAACCACGAGGCCATGTTGGCTGCCAGTCACGCCATCGAGGATCTGGCGCACGATACCGGTTGCGGCGAACTCATCGCCACCTTCCAACGTATCGAAAATTTTATCCCCCAACAGGAGCGCTATCAGCAGATCGCCGACGAGATCGATGCTGTCCGCGTCTGGGCCGAAGGGGAGCCGACTCGACGTCCTTCCTCCATCGATTTTGTCCCCATCTTTCATCCCCTGCTGGTCCGTTACTGGGTGGTTCTTTTCGAAAGTCCGGATGTTCATGCCGTCCTTTTTTGCAAACAGGCCAACGAGGCCCAGGACTTTGCGCGTAAAATTTTCTCCGGCTTCTACAGCTTCAACCCCTTTCTGGTTCGCTGCATCCGCCGCCGCTTCAGCCTGCTCGCCGCCGGCGTCGACGGGGTCGTCGCCCACTTTGAGCGCAACTTCGCCCCGCTCATGCCCGACGAAGACTCCCTCGCGGACGTGGACGCGCTGCTCACGCCTGCCTGATTCCCGTCACCGACTTCCCGCTCCCCTGCCTGCGGGAGCGCGGTTAACCTTTGGTTATGTTCCCCCCGGTCGAAACCTCCACCCTCCTCTTGCTCTACGTTGCGGCCGTCTTTGGAAGCTCTCTCTTTGTGCTTTTGGCCGGAGGTTGGAATCGCCTAGGCGCCTTGCTCCGGCCTCCTCCCTGGAAGGATAACTCCTGCACAAAAGTTGGCCTCAGTCCCATGCTGGCCGCTGTCTTCTTCCTCGCGTCCGCGGCCTGGATGGCGCCGCCCCTGGTCCCGGGAGCCGGACTGGCAGCCGGGCTACTGCTGACCACCCTGTCCGGGACCCGCCCCGGTCAGCTTTGGGGCCTTCGCCACGAGTTGCAGGATTTTTTCCACAGCCTGCGACTTTTAGGCACGCTCCTCTGGCCGGTGCTTTTTCTCCTTTTGCTGAGCTCCGGACTTTACCTCGCCTTGGGGCTACCCCTGAAACCTCAGCCCGCCTTGCTGAAATTTCTTGAGGCCAAAAATCTTGGGGAAGTGGTTCCTTTTTTGGCCTATGCCTGCGTCATTGCCCCGGTCTGGGAGGAAATTTTTTTCCGCGGAACCCTGTTCCCTTGGTTGGCCTCGCGGATGCCTGTCAGTCAAGCCCAGTGGCTTTCCGCAGTCGCCTTCGGCGCCATTCATCTTCATGGTCCCACGTTCATCCCCCTCACGGTTTTTGGCGCGCTCTTGGCCGGCATCTACCGCTCCACCGGCAGCCTCGTTCCGGCCATGCTCGTCCACTCGATGTTCAACGCCAACACCTGCATCCTGCTTCTCCTCGGAAAACCGGCCACACCATGAAGCAACGACTGCCCCGGGAGGATCTTTGGATCGCTCGCTGGACCCGTGCCTTGGGCTCGGCCCGCCTCTCCAGCCTGCGCCACGGCCCCGGCCACGACTGCGCGGTTCTCGCCCCTCCCTCCCGAAAGCTGGACCTTGTTTTGAAAACCGATTCCGTGGTCGAGGGCGTGCATTTTCTCCGCTCGACTCCCGCCCCGCTCGCAGGGCGCAAGGCTCTGGCCCGTGCGCTCAGTGATCTCGCAGCCGCTGGCGCTACACCCACCGCCGCCCTCATCACCGCCGGCTGCCCGGACAAAAAAGCGGCCTCCCGTTTACAGTCCATGTACCGGGGCATGGCCCGCGCGGCCCGGAAGTGGAAGGTTGCCATCGTCGGCGGAGAAACCGTCCGCACCCGCCAACTTTTTCTTTCGGTCTCCCTGCTCGGCACCGTGCCTTCCGGCCGGTCCCCGCACCGGGGCGGCGCCCGTCCAGGCCATCTTCTTTTTGTCACCGGGACCCTGGGAGGATCATGGCCGCGGAAGCATCTCACCTTCACCCCCCGGCTGCGGGAAGGCCAATGGCTGTCCGGGAAAAAAATTCCCTCTGCCATGATGGATCTTAGCGACGGCTTGGGCGCGGATCTTCCTCGCCTTGCCCGCATGTCCCGCGTGGGTTTTCGCCTGCTTTCCAAAAAAGTTCCCCGTGTTCCCGGTGCCAATATCCGCCAGGCCATCCGCAGGGGGGAAGATTATGAACTCCTCTTTGCCGTTCCGCCCGCCAAAGCGGCCCAGCTTCGCAAAACGTGGCCGTTCCCAACCCGCCTGACCGAAATCGGCGTTTGCCTCCCAGTTGGCGGCGGTTTCCAGGCGGACGGACTTTCGCTGCAAGGCTATGACCACCTCCGCTGAAATCTGTTCGGATGCGGAGGCCACCCGGGCCCATGCCGCCCGATCCCTGGCCCATCTCCCCGCGGGCACCATCGTTCGGCTTCACGGTCCGCTCGGTGCGGGAAAATCAGAATGGGTTCGTGGCCTTGCCATTGCCCTCGGTATCCCCGGATCGGTTCCCAGCCCGACCTTCACCCTCTGCCAACCGCTCCGCGGCGGGCGATGGCCCTTGGATCATTGGGATCTCTATCGCCTCGAGCAGGCCCGGGATTGGGATTCTCTCGGCTGGCCCGATTGTCTTGTGACGTCCGGCCTGGTCGCCGTGGAGTGGCCGGACCGTTATCCCGGAAAATGGCCTGCGAAGATGGTGGATTTGGAGATCCTTCCGCAACCGGACGGCAGCCGGAAACTCCGCTGGCTCCAAAAGTCATGACTCGTCTCATCCTTGAAGCCTCCTCCACCCCCGCCACCTGGGTGATCAGCCGACAAGGGGAAATCCTGGCTTCCGGCAAGCTTTCGGGAACCGTGGCCGCCAGCCTCGTTCCTTCCCTTCGCCAAGAGCTTCCTGATCCGCCCCGCCCGGATCAAATCCTGGTCGGCGTGGGGCCTGGTTCTTTCTCCGGCATCCGCTCGGCCATCGCCTCCGCGGAGGGCATGGCCGCCATTTGGCACTGCCCGGTTCTTCCCGTCCGCAGCACCGGGTCGATTGCCTGTCAATTTTTCCAAGCCACCTTGCTCGGCATTTTTTCCGATGCCCGGCGCGGAGATATTTTCGCAACTTTCTATACCTCGGGAAAACTGGAGCGACCGACCGCCGTCCACCCAGCTTCGGAACTGCCCCGTCTTCTTTCCCGCTGCACTCAGGCCGTCACCCCGGACGGCCTTTCGGGTGTTCCCCAAACCGCCCTCCCCGATGCCACCACCCTCGCCGCCTACCTGCATGCCCACGGGCTTGAACCCGGCTTACCCCTCGAACCCATTCACCTCCGCCCCGCCCTAAAACCAACTTGAATTTTTACGCTCCCGCCCCCGTAAACCTAAACGTCAACGTAAACGAACAGTTTTCGCTCGTCCTCACTCTTTTCTAGGATCGACTCATGCCTGCCGCCCTCCGCAATTGGTGCACAATCTCGCTGTCGGCCCTCCGCGCCAACCTGCGGACACTTCGGAGCGCCGTCCCGCGGGGCACACGCATCCTCGCCGTCGTCAAGGACAACGCCTACGGGCACGGGCTGGTGCCCATCGCCCGCGCCCTTTCCCGCGCCGGTTGCGAGGAGTTCGGCGTCGCCTTTGCTTCCGAAGGGGCCGAACTCCGCCAAGCGGGCCTCCGCGAACCCATCCTTTTGCTCGGCTCCTCCCTGCCTTCCGAATTTCCGATCGCTCTTTCCCGCCGTCTCACGGTAACAGTCTCCTCCCTTCAGGAGGCTCGCGAACTGGCCCGAGCGGCCGACAAGGCCCGCACCGTCGCCCTGGTTCAAGCCAAACTCGACACCGGCATGAATCGGCTCGGTGCCAAGCCTGCCGAATTCCTCCAGTTGGCCGGCTTTATCCAACGACACCCACGTCTCGAATTGGTGGGCACCTTCACCCACCTCGCCTGTGCCGATTCGGATCCCAAATTCACCCGCCGTCAGTTGGATCAATCCTTCCTCTTGCCCATGGTGGGACAGCGCCATTACGCAAACTCCGCCGCCACTCTCTCCCGCCACCCCTACCCCATGACCCATATCCGCCCGGGTCTCGGACTTTATGGCATCGATCCGCGCAACGGCGGTCGGGCCCCACTTCGTCCCGTCCTTTCCTGGAAATCGCGGCTCTTGGTCGTGAGAAACATCCGACGCGGGGAAACCATCAGCTACGGGGCCACCTTCCGCGCCCCGCGGGATTTGCGGGTAGCCACGGTGGGAACCGGCTACGCGGACGGTCTCCCCTTCTCCCTCGGCAACCGCGGCCACGCCCTTATCCGCGGTCGGCTCTGCCCTATTGTCGGGCGCGTCACCATGGACATGGCCTTGCTCGATGTGACTGCCCTCCCGGCCGCACGACGGGGTGACGAGGTTGTTTGGATCGGCCGTTCCGGCACAAAAATTCGCACTGCGACCGATCTCGCCCGCGAGGCCGGCACCATTCCGTGGGAAATCTTCACCCGCATTGCCCCGCGGATCCCACGCCTCTACTCCTGAAGACCTCCGCTCCGTTCCTTGCCGTTGCCGGTGCCATCGCGCTGGCGGCCGGACTTCTTCTCCCCGTCCGCTTCTACGCCCTCGAGGAAAAGGTCCTGCTGGCGGCCGGAAAGGGAACTCCGTCCTTGTCGGAACTCGCGGCCTCTCTTCTCAATTCCGAACACCTCGGCGCAGGACTCCGCATCGCGCTCCTCGCCAAATCCATGAACCTGGCCGGGGCATCGGAAACCGTCTCTTCAGCCCAAACTATCCTATCTTCCCGTCGGGATCTTGCCTGGCTCGGGACCCGCGACCCACGTCTCGAGCAGGTTCTCGCCACTTCCGGCCTCGCCTTTGAGCAAAACATCACCTCCCCGCCTGCCGTGCTCACGCTTCTTCTCCGCGAACCGGTCCGCCTTCGGTTGCGCCAAGCACTGAAAAGTAACCCGTCCCCGGGCGTACAGTCCATTCTTGCCTCCCTCGATCTAAAACCTCTGCCTCCTCTCCTCCCCGCCAACCACCCGGGTGGGCAACCGCTCGAAGCGGTCACTCTTCTCGCCGCCCATTTGCTCGACACCGCCGCCTTCTCCCCGGCTCTCGCCAGCGAGCTAAAAACCTCCGCTTACTCGGCCAATGAAGACCGAAGCCTTGGTCCGCTGCAACCTTCCCTACTCTCTCTTCTCTCCCTCGCCCGGCGTTTCGATTACGACTCCCTGCGCGGACTGGTCGGGGGCGCGCAGACGCTTGCGGCTCTGGATTGGCTGGCCAGCCAAGTGCGCTCCCCTGCCGAACCTGGAGATCTTTTGCTGGCTGCCACGCTCTGGGCCGGGTCGGCCGACCGTCTCACCCACCTCCCGGAATCTGCCAAGAAACCTTGGACCGTTCTCTCGTCCACCTTGGCCTCCGGTCGCGGTTCTCTTGAGCTCCTTGTGCAAAGACGCTGCCCCGTCTTTACCAATCCCGTCTCCATCCCTGCCGCCATGGTGCCTTGGCTGCTGGTATGGGAAAAACCCCTCCTCCTTCTCCGGGCCGTCTTTTTTCTTCTGGGTTCCTGGTTGGTGGTCAAAGCCCTTTGGAACATCCTTCACTCCACCTCTCCCGAGGCACCCGGACCATGGCGCCCCGCCCCCGTTCTCGCCCAAGCCCTGATGCTCGCCCTGCTTCTGGGTAGTCTGCCGGAACCCTTCGTCACCCGCCCGAAGCCACTCCCGACCTACCGATTGAGTCTCGCCCTGCCCGTCTCCCCCGTTAAAATGATAAAAACTCCGCACTTTTCCATGGAACCGACCAACATCATCACCTTGGCCATCTTTCTCGCCATCCAGATCACGGTGTACCGGATCTGTGTCCGCCGCATCCGCCAGATCGAAACTGGACCCGGCGATGCTTCGCTCAAGCTCCGCCTTCTTGAAAACGAGGACAACCTTTTCGACTCCGGTCTCTATGTCGGAATTGGCGGGACCGCCATCGCCCTTGTGCTCCAGGTGCTCGGTGTCATTCAGCCCAGCCTGCTCGCCGCCTACTCCTCCAACCTTTTCGGGATCACCTGCGTGGCCGTCATCAAAATCTTCCACGTCCGCGCCTGCAAACAGCGGCTGCTTCTTCCTCCCGTCAAAACCTAGCCGGATGAACCGGGCCTAATTCCCGCCCGTTGCCGTGAACAAAACTCTCCTTCTAATTCTCTGCGACTTCCTTCTCCTCAACCTCTTGGCCCTGACCCGCTGGGACAAAACGGAGCCCCCGCCCGTCCATCCCGTGGCCTCCCGCTCGGCCACGGCCCAGGACGATGTCGTCGCCGCCCTTCGCCTCAGCCTGGAGGAGGAAAAGTCCAACCGCGAAAAACTCGCGCAGGATCTTGCCTCCACCCAGAACGAGTCCCGCTCCCGGGCCGCCGTTCTCGACCAAGCCCGTGCCCGCACCACGGAACTCTCGGAGCGCCTGCAAAAAACCGAACAGGAAGCGTCCCGCCTCGCCCAGCAGGCCCAGGTCGATACCGAGCGATCCCGGGCCGCGTTGGAGACAGCCAAAGCCGAGGCAGAAACCCTTCGTCAGGCCAAAGAAAAACTCCGCACCGAGGCAGACGCTTTGCGCTCGCAACTGACCGTGGCCGAAGTCCAGGCCAAATCTGCCGAGGAAAAAATGAAGCTCACCGTGGCCACGCTCCGGCAAGCAGAGGAGGAAAAGAAGAAGCTCATCGAGCAAAACCAATCCCTCTCCCAAGGCGTTAGCCAGCTCGCCGAAAAATCGGGCCAGATGACCAAGGAAATCCGGGAATACCGGCCCGTCGCTCCGAACGCCCTGTATGCCGACTATCTCAACCGCCGCGCCACCGTGCGCCTGATGGCCGAACGTCCTTCGGTCCAGAACAAGCGCACCCGCCGCATGGAATCCCGCGCCCTTCTCCTCACCGATGGCACCCCACCGCCGCCCTGCTCACGATCGACCAGACTCCTTTTCATCTCGAGGATGCCGGCAGTTCCTGGGACTCCCTGACCGGCACCCTCACCCTTCCTCCTCCTTCCAACTTTCCCAAGCCTTTGCCTGCCTTGGAATCGGTCAAAGGCTCCGATCCGCGGCTATTGCTCGCCCCGGTGGATCCAGCCCTGGTGGAAAAACAGCCGGAGTTAGCCTACCGAATCGCTTCCGACCCGTTCCGGTTTCCCAAAGCCCTGCTGATCTCACCGACCGGCAAGGGATACGGTGAGTGCACCTTCAAGCTCGAGCCCTCGTTCCCCGGCTATCTCGAGATGGACTCCCGTTTCCTGAATCGGCTTCAGGGCGAATACGCCCCCGGGGCCGGGGACATCGTGCTTTCCCTCAACGGGGAGTTTCTCGGTATGATGGTGAATGACCAGTTCTGCGCCCTCATTCCTTCCCTCGAACCCGGCCCGGCTCTGCCGCTTGATGCCAAGGGTGCATCCCGGGGAGCAGGGGAAACCCTTGGCACTCTGAAAAAGCGGGCTTCCTCCCTAGACCTCCGCCTGCAGTGACGATTTCATGTCGCCCAATATCTTTTCTTCCCACCCGGCCTCCTTGCCCTAAAAATCCACAAGTAGCTTGAACGCCCCGCACGCCCAGACCCTCACCTTCGAGAACGCCCACGCCCTGTCGGAACTTTATGCCGCCGATGAAACCCTCCTGCGCGAGACGGAGTCCACCCTTGGCGTCAAACTGACCGCCCGGGACGCCCAGCTGAAGATCGACGGCGCCAACGGCTCCGTCGCCTCGGCCCAAGAACTTTTCCGCCAGCTCCATCTCGCCCATCAGCACGGCCTCCGCATTCGCCGGCATGAATTCCTCTACGCGCTCAAGGCGGTCCAACGTGGCGATGGTAAACAGCTGGAAAGCATCTGGTCCACCCGGATCCAAGTCTCCGGCAAAAAGCCGGTCATCATCCCTAAAACCTTTCTGCAAAAGGCCTATGTGGACGAAATCCGCCGCCAAGACCTCGTGTTCGGCCTCGGCCCAGCCGGCACCGGCAAGACCTACCTCGCCATGGCCATGGCGGTTTCCTACCTCAAGACCGATAAGATCAACCGCATCATCCTCACCCGCCCGGCCGTCGAGGCCGGCGAGGCCCTTGGCTTTCTTCCCGGGGACCTGCAGGAAAAGATTTTTCCCTATCTCCGCCCTCTCTATGACGCGCTCTACGACATGCTCGATGTGGAGGAGATCCAGAAGATGATGGACAAGGGCATATTGGAGATCGCCCCCTTGGCCTACATGCGCGGCCGCACCCTGACCGGCGCTTTCGTCATCCTCGACGAGGGTCAGAACGCCACCACCGAACAGATGTTCATGTTCCTCACCCGTCTCGGGCCGGACTCCAAATGCATCGTCACCGGCGATCCCACCCAGGTCGATCTGCCCCAACACCGGAAATCCGGCTTGGTGGAGGCCGTGCAGGCCCTGGCCAATGTCGATGGCATCGGCTTTGTTCGTTTTGAGGACACCGACGTCATCCGCCATGAACTCGTCGGAAAAATCGTCCGCGCCTACAAGGAACATCGCGGCGTCCGCCAGACCAGCCTCACCCTGTGAACCCTTCGGCGCCGCTCCTGGGGCGGGCCGTGGCGGAAAACCGGCTCGAATCCGACCATCGTCTCCGCACCGGCCTTTTCGCCGTCGCCACCCTGCTTGCCTACGGCCTCTCCCTGCTCACCCCCGCCGCCCATAGCCCCGCCGCCTGGATCGCCGTCTTTTTCACGGCCTTCGTCCTCCCGCTGATTCTCTCCATCGTCATCCCGGAAGCTTTTCTCCGTAACCGGCTGCTCGGTCTTTTCCTTCTGACCCTGATCGGGAACTTCGCCTTTATCCTCCTCCTTCTGCGCTTGGCCCCCCACCACGCCTTGAGCGCCGGCATTTACCTTCTCCCCCCCGCCTTAGCCGCCCTCACCCTGACCACCTTGGTCGGCCCGCGGGCCGGATCGCTGCTGGTGGTGTTGGTGGGATTGGCGGAACTTTTTCTTCTGCGCACCGATCAGCGGTACCTGATCGCCTCCGTTACCACGGGACTCGGGGCGGTGATTCTTTCCCGGCACATCTACCGTCGCTCCGATCTCCTCAAGGCCGGTGCCGGCATCGGCTTGGTCGCTCTGGCCTCCACGGTGCTGGGAGCCGGTCTTTCCTTCACCGCCACCTGGGAGGTGATTCTGACAGAAGCCGTTTCCGCGGCGGCCCTTGGCCTGCTCGGTGCCATCATCGTTGGCGCCCTGCTTCCTGTGCTCGAGTCGGCCTTCGACCGCACCACTGATCTCTCCTGGCTGGAACTGATGAGCCTGGACCGTCCCATCCTCCGCCAGCTCGCCCTGGAGGCGCCCGGCACTTATCTCCACAGCATCCTCGTCGGGCATTTGGCCGAGGCGGCCGCCTCCGCCTCCGGTGCCGCCAATCCCCGCGCCTGCCGGGCCATGGCCCTGTTTCACGATATCGGCAAGCTCAAGAATCCCGAATACTTCACCGAAAACTTTGTTTCCACGAATCCCGATCCCCACGCCACCCTGCCCCCGTCCATGAGCTCCCTGATCATCCTTGCCCACGTGAAAGACGGTGTGGCCCTGGCCCGCCAACACCGCCTGCCCCGCCGCATCCGCGAGGCGATCCGCGAACACCATGGCCGCAGCCTCGTCTGGTACTTTTACCAACGTGCCCTTCAACAGGAAAAAGACGCGCGCTCCGGCGGCAAGATCCTCCGTCTTCGCGAGGAGGATATCCCCGAAGTCGAGGAATCCTCCTTCCGCTATCCGGGTCCCCGTCCGCAATCCCCCGAAACCGCCATCCTCTCCCTCGCCGATGCGGCCGAGTCCGCCTCCCGTGCCTTGGAAAAGCCCGTGCCGGGCGCCGCCGCCAAGCTTGTGGACCATTTGTTTCAGGAGCGAGAGAAGGAGGGCCACTGGTTGGAATGTGGCCTCACATCTTCCCAATGGCAGGCCGCCCGCAAGGCCTTGGCCGAAGGGGTGGAAAACTTGCTTCGCCCCCGTATTCGCTATCCCAAAGACCGCCGTGGATCCAAAAAAACCGACCATCCGCTGGATCAACCGTCAAAGACGGCATCCACCCAACCTCGCCTACCTGCGTTGTAAGGTGGAGGCGGCCTTGGGCCTCTTGCCACCCAACCGCTTGCGGCGTCTGCCCGGAGAACTCACCGTTGTCCTCGTTTCGGCGCGGCAAAGCGGAAGCCTTCACGATCGCCATCTCGGCGATCCGACTCCTGCCGACGTTCTGGCCTTCCCCCATGGCGAAATTGTGGTCTGTCCCGCGGTCGCTTCCCAACTGCGTAAAGGCCACGGCCTGAGCCTGCGGGACGAACTCCTCACCTACATCCTCCACGGCCTTCTTCATCTCGCCGGTTTTCGCGACTCCACCCGCGCCGGTGCCCTCACCATGCGTCGGATGCAGGCCCGCCTGCGCCACGCGCGTTAGCGGTCGGAAAGGTTTGCCACCTGTCGAAACGGTTCGGCTGACAGCCGGGTTGCGCCGCTGAACGGTCTCTCAAAAATTAAAATCAGTCCCACAATCATTCCCAGGCATCCATAATAGCCGCCCAGGGTCAATTTCCGCCGGAGAGTCATTTTCGATTCCGTCGTCATCAGGCACTCCAGAATCATCATCAACCCGATCACGATCCAGAAAAGTTGCGCGGTGGAGGTTTGTGCCTTCTGCAACCGGGCTTGGCGAAGATCCTCCAGTTCGTTGAGGCGGGTCCAAAGCTCGTTGCCATCCCCGGGCTTCTCACCCATGGCTTGGGTTCTGGCCAACTGCCGGAGCTGGAAAAGAATTTGATCTGCTTGCGCGGATAATCTCGGTGGCTGGGCACCCAGTGTCTTCCATTCGTCCGTGGCAATCGCTCCGGCGTAATCCCGCAGGAGTTCCCGCTCCCTCCTGGCCAGCGAGGAGCGGTCAATTTCCAGCGTGCGGTGAAGTTGTTTGATCTCACCGGCCTCCCGTGCTGCCTCCACATCCATCCGCACAAACTTTTCCCGGACATCATTCAGGGTCAGGGCCAGCAGGAAAACCAGGAAAGCCCTCAATCCCCGCTGGGTCCGGTCCACCAGACGGGTTTCCGGTTCGTTGGCCATCCGCCCGCATAGCCGCTGACCTGCCTTGGGCAGAAACAAACCCAGGGCGGCGAAAAGGGCGAAAAATAAACCGATGAGCGCCAGATCAGGCCAACTCCACAAAAAATCAGGAATCATGGATGACCAATATGCCTCCCACGGCCAGGAGTCGGCAAGATTCGCTCCGGGCAAAGGCAAGCCATCCACGGTCAGTCGGGACGCCGAAGTCGGGGCACGGTTCCCGCATCTTGACCTTCCCGCAAGGCACCCGCAGCGGAATCATTCTGCCCACGGTTCCGCAGCCAAAGATTTGCGGAATCCACTTCTTGGGGATTCACAGCCTTGACCAACCGGGGAATCTCAAAAGTCCGCTCCACTCGGGAAAAAATTTCCGAAACCGAATCCCCATCCTCATCGATCAGCTCGACCACCAGCCGGTGCCTCCCCTCGGACAACCCGCTCCAGGCATAAGGCTCGGCGGCGGGCAAAATCGTTTCCACCCCATCCAACCGGAATCGCACCCGGTGCCCCTCCTTGCCCAACGTCACATTGTGCGCACGAAAATCGAACCACACCTTTCCTTCCGTATCGGGAAACACGCTGCCGTCCTTGGGTAGGTTCACCGTCAGGTAGGGGCGGTCTTCCGGCTGGAAGTCGGACGTAAAAGTTTAGCCGCACACTCGCCTCCGGATCGGCCAGCATCTTTCCGTCCGGTTTCACCGCAAAAATCCGCAGCACATGGGCTCCCGGGGCCAACCCATGCAAAACCACCGGCTTGAGCTCATTCGCATGCTCGATCGGAGATCCGTTGTCGAGAATCACATGCAGCCGGTTCCCGCCGTCCCCGATGGCGTAGTTTTCCGCCCGGACAAAAACATCCACGGTCTCCCAAGGCATCACCTCTCCCTCCTTGGGAGATTCCACCACCACCCGCACGGGGTGACCGGCATGAATCGGGGCGCCGGTGTTCGTCGGCGGCTTCACCGCCCGCTCGGCCTTGCGCACCGGTTCCTGATGAGGCTCGGCCGCCCGAACCCCCTCGGAAACCGCCTCGGCCCTCTGCGCGGGCACCTCCTCGATCTGCCCCTGGAGGGGAAAGACCAAGACCCAATAGGCCCAAGGCAACAACGCCAAGCTCCTGCTCATCCTCTGCTTTTGACCCCCTCCATGAGGCCTTAAGCTTTTCCCCATCATGCCAGCCCTGCAACTCCCCGTTCCGCTCGATTTGTCCGCCACTCTTCTCGGCGGGCAGTCTTTCTGCTGGAACGAAACCAGTCCCGGTGAGTTCACCGGGTGGATCCGCGGACAACCCGTCACTCTTTCCGTCCGCCATCGACGCGTGGTCTGGGATAATCCCCTCATTTCTGTCGCTACTTTGGAGCGTTACCTCAGCCTGGATCTTGACCTCGATCCTCTTCTTTCCGCGGCCTCCCGGGATCCTTGGCTACCTCACGCCCGGGAAACACACCCCGGCCTCCGCCCTCTCCGCGAGGATCCCTGGGAATGTCTCGCGAACTTTATTTGCTCCTCCCTGAAGCAGATCATCCAGATCCGTCAGATCAACGAGCGGCTTCGCCGTGCCTTCGGGGGACCCAGCCGGGATTTCCCCTCCCCGGCCCGTCTTGCCCGGGCGGGGGAAAAGGGGCTCCGCCAATGCCAGCTCGGCTATCGCGCGAAGCATCTCGCTGCCACCGCCAAGATCCTCGTCAAACAACCGGAGCTCTTGGACATTCCAGATACCTGGGCCACGGAACGGGCTGCGGAACACCTCGAGCAGTTGCCCGGAGTCGGCCCCAAAATTTCCCGCTGCGTCCTTCTGTATGCCTACAGCCGGTGGGACGCCTTCCCCGTGGATGTTTGGGTCACCCGGCTCCTTCGCCAACTCTACTTCCCCAAGCGGCGCCGCCCCCTTTGCCTCGAGGACTGGGAAATCTGGTCGCAAAAACAGTTTGGTCCGGCGCGTGGCTTGGCCCAGCTCGCCCTCTTCCACTGGTACCGCACCCGTCCTGGGGCGCGGGCTCGCCGCTAAACCTCCGTCGTTCCCGCCTTTCGCAGATATTCGTCCGCCAGCCGGATCTGATCCTTTTCCCCGAAAACAAACAGCTCATCTCCGGCCATCAGCACCGTCTCCGGCCCGGGCGAAACCAAGTTCTTACCCCTCCGGTCAATCGCCACGATCACCGCTCCCGTTTGTTTCCGCAGCTGGGTGTCCGCCAGCGTCTGACCGATCAGGAGCGACTGGGGATCGATTTGGTGCACATGGACAGTCGACTCTCCGGGCAGGTTCAACCCATCTTGGTCCGGCGGCGTCTCCCAAGTTTCGCGAATCTTGGCCTGACCCTGTGAATACAGAAGAACCAGCCTTTTTTTTGCCAGAATCGCAAGCAACGCCACGAGGCCGAAAAGCCCCAGCACCAGCTTGCCCGTAGGCAAAAGCGGAGCGCTGAGGAGAATAAGCATGAGCGCGAACCCCAGGTATCCCACCCAGAGAAAAAGTGCCTGCGAAAGTTTACGCCCCGGACCGGCTTGACCATTCTCCTTGTCCCGGGGAAAGGCGATTTCGGAAAGCAGGACCGCCAAGGCATGGAATTTGCGGATCCATGCCACCACCACCGGCAACGCCACCACAGCCCCGCCCATCCAGAACAAGGGTGCCCCCCAGCTCGCCACCGCAAAACGGTCGGGGAATCGGTCCCCATAGGTTCGCCACAAGGCCGCGGCCGAAAGCAGACAGGCCGCGATCAGGGTCAGCTGAAGCAGCAGTTGCCACACTAGTTTGCGCACAAAGTCCCAGGCCATCCGGTGCCTTCCCTTGGAAGCCGCCCCCACGCCACGCAACCAAGACTGGTAGGTTTTGCAGAATCCCGTGAACCACGCCGGCCCTTTGCGTTCCAACCAGTCCGCCGCGGCACCCGATCCGGAAATCAGATAGGGCGTGGTCAGGGTGGTAGCCGCGGAAACCAGCACAGCGATCGAATACAGGCGGTCGCTCATCACTCCCAGGGTCATGCCCAGCCCGGCAATGATGAAGGAGAACTCCCCGATCTGCGCCAAGCTGAACCCCGCCCGCGTCGCCATCCGCAAATCGCATCCTCCCAGCAACGCCCCCAGCCCGCTGAAGAGAATTTTTCCAAGCAACACCAGAAGGACGATCCAGATCACCACCCCGAATCCCTCCTTCAAAAAATCGAATTTGATCAGCATGCCGGACGAGGTGAAAAAGATGGCGCTGAAGACATCCTTGAGGGGCCCCACCAACCGGTCGATCCGCTTCACCTGCCGCACCTCCGCTAACACTGCTCCCGCCAGAAAGGCACCCAAGGCCACGCTAAACCCTAGCTTATGCGCCAGCAGGGAAATCCCAAAAATCAGTCCCAGCACGGTGATCAACAATACCTCCTCCATTTCCGTCCGGCTGGCGAGGTCGATCAACCGGGGAATGATCAGAAATCCCACTACCGCCACCCCGACCAGAAAGGCCGTCAGCGAAAGCATCGTCGTGCCCGTGGAGGCCAAGTCCACCCCCCCGGTCGTGCCGAGGTGGGTCAGGATCCCTAGCATCGCCACCGCCAGGATGTCTTCCACAATCAGGATCCCGAAAACCAACCGGGCGAACTCCCGACGCATCAGTCCCATCGCTTCCAAAGCCTTGGCGATGATCGTGGTTGAGGAGATGGA
>RFWS01000091.1 GCA_009921985.1 bacterium
CCGCCCCTCCGTCCCGGCCGTCCCCTCCGCCTCCACCCCGCCACGAAAATTCCCTTCTTTGGAAAACTGCTCCACCGCCTCGGCAGTGTTAATCAAGATGACATAGTCGATGTTCGATCCCCCGGCCTGAAGCCCCACGCCGAATCCCCCCGCGGAAATCGCCGAAGGAGGCGACCATTTTCCATTTTTCATCTTTACCGTCACGAGACCTGACCCCCCCGATCCCGAAAAAATAAACCCTCCTTTGAAGATGTTAAGGATCGCCAATCCTTTGGCTTTTTGGAAAGCTTCCGCCGGCGCCGTGTCGCTTTTCTCGTTGGCGTATTTGTCCAAAATCTCCACCGCCTTGTCGATCGCTTTATCCAAATCCCCGTCGTCCGCCCGGAGCCCCGATCCCGCCAGCAAAACCGCCAGCCAAAGACCGTAAATTTTTTTCTGCATGCCTAAAGGTTGATGGTTCGACCCAAAAAAGCAACCGGCTTTCACCGAGCTTTGCTCCCAAAACCCAAAGGGATTCAAGGAGTTACTCTTGCGAACCACCCCCCAAAGACGCTGAAATCGTCCGATGAGCATGATCGGCATCGGCTTGGTGGGTTGCGGCACGGTGGGTTCCGGTTTGGTCCGGAACCTTCCGGAAGCCAATCGTCTGCTCCAGCAACGCCTCGGCGTTGGTTTGGAACTCCGTGCCGTCGCCGTTCGCAATCCCGGCAAGAAAAGGGAAGGCCTGACGGTTCAACCCGTTGCGGATTGGAAAGCGGTCGTTTCTCATCCGGACGTCCAAATCGTGGTGGAGTTACTTGGCGGCACCACGGAATCCCTGGAGGTGGCCAAAGCCGCAGTTGCAGCCGGTAAACCTTTGGTCACGGCCAACAAGGCACTCTTGGCCGAACGCGGAGCCGAACTCATTCCCCTAGCGCAAAAAGCCCGGGTGCCGATTTATTTCGAAGCCAGTGTGGCCGGTGGTATCCCGGTCCTCAAAGCCCTACGCGAAGGTCTTGTGGCGAATCAGTTGCTGGGACTGCACGGCATCATCAATGGAACTTGCAACTACATCCTCAGCCGGATGGCGGAGGAAGGCTCGGATTTCGCCCCCGCCCTTCAACAGGCCAAGGAACTTGGTTACGCCGAGTCGGACGATCGGTTGGATGTGGACGGAATCGACGCCGCTCACAAGGCCGCGATTCTTTGCCTGCTCGCTTACGGCTTCCTTCCGCCTTTTTCGAAGGTGCCCGTGGAAGGGATTCGCAACTTGGCCGCCCAGGACGTCTCCTTCGCCCGCCAACTCGGTTACATCATCAAGCTTCTCGCTGTGGTCCGACCGGTGGGCGCCGATCGGGTGGAGGTCCGCGTTTCGCCCACGCTGATCCCCGCCCGTCACCCCATGGCCTCCGTCCACGGCGTATTCAACGCGGTCAGCCTGGTCGGCAACCTCTCCGGCCCCGTGCAGTTCACGGGCCGAGGTGCGGGGCCGGACGCCACCTCGAGCGCCTTGCTCGCCGACCTTGGTGAAGCCGCCCGGCATCTGCAGGACAAATCTCCCGGCCCCGTACTGCCCGCCGGCGGGGACAAAATCCGGCTGATCGAACCCGGTGATTCTGTCGGCCGTTTCTATGTGCGGTTTGAGGTTCGAGACCAACCCGGAGTGCTCGCCCAGATCGCCGGCATTTTTGGGACGGAAAAAATCGGCATTTCCTCCGTTCTCCAGCCCGAGGGACACGGGGCTGATTCCGTTCCCCTCGTCTTTCTGCTCGAACCCGCCCAGTCGTCTTCCTTGCAAAAAGCGGTTGCGGCGGTTCAGAAACTCGCCCTCAACCGGGCCCCGGCCCGAATCCTGCGCGTTGAGGATCTCGCGTGAGCTGGCCCGGGGTCATTGAAACATACCGCGGCCGCCTTCCTTTGCCGGCAGGCGCCAAGGTCATCACTCTTCTGGAAGGAAATACTCCTCTTTTGCCGGCACCCCGATTGGCCTCCGCCTTGCGGGGAGACATCGATCTTCGTCTGAAATACGAGGGGCTCAACCCCACCGCATCGTTCAAGGACCGCGGCATGACCATGGCGGTCACCCACGCCGTGGCCAACGGCGCCAAGATCGTCATCTGTGCCAGCACCGGCAACACTTCGGCCTCTGCCGCCGCCTACGCCGCCCGCGCCGGCATTAGTTCGGCGGTGATCATTCCGGCAGGCAAGATCGCCCTCGGTAAACTCACCCAGGCGCTCATGCACGGGGCCAAGTTGTTGCCCATCGAGGGAAATTTCGACGAAGCCCTCCAACTCATCCGCCAAATGGCGGATCTCCCCGGCGTGGAGGTGGTCAACTCGATCAACCCCGTCCGGATCGAGGGCCAAAAAACCGCCGCCTTCGAAATCCTCGACGCCCTCGGCAAAACCCCAGACTTCCATTTCCTGCCCGTCGGCAATGCCGGCAACATCACCGCCTACTGGAAAGGTTTTGTGGAGGCCCTGCCCAAGGGGCCGCGCCCGCGGATGTTCGGCTGGCAGGCAGCCGGAGCCGCCCCATTGGTCGACGGCCACATCGTCAAGGACCCCCAAACCGTCGCCACCGCCATCCGGATCGGGAACCCAGCCAGCGGACCTGGAGCCCTCGCCGCGGCCAAGGAGTCGAACGGCCGGATCGATAAGGTGACCGACTCGGAAATCCTCGAGGCCTACCAGCTACTGGCCAAATCCGAGGGCATCTTTGTCGAGCCCGCCTGCGCCGCTCCGGTGGCCGGATTAAAAAAATCGCTGGCCGCTGGAGACATTCCCAAGGGCAGCCTCGTCACCATGACCCTGACCGGCCACGGTTTGAAGGATCCCGATACCGCCCTGAGCGTCATGCCCAAGCCGCCCGCCCCCATCGCCCCCACCCTGGCCGCCGCCCGCAAAGCCTTAGCCCTTTAGGTTTACTTAAACGTAAACCTTAACGAACAGCACTTGCTTCAGACCCTACGGGCTTTAATATTCGGATGTGATTATTCCTCTCCCTCTCGGTCTCGGCCTCCCCCAAGGCTCGGAATGGTTCTGGATCGTCCTGGTGATCATTCTCCTGTTCGGCGCCAAAAAGCTGCCCGAACTGGCCCGCTCCATCGGACGCAGTCTCGGGGAATTCTCCCGGGCCAAGCAGGATTTCGAGAAAGAGATGAAGACCGCCATCGACGACGCCGATAAAAAGTTCGAAATCGTAACTTCGGTAGGGCCGATCAACGTGGCCGGCCGATGGTAACTTTTTAGTTTTCACCCAAAATTCGGACGATGGAGACCATCGTCCCTACCCGCGATCGAATTCAAGCTTCAAGCCCCCGTAAACGTAAACCTAAACGTAAAGGAGCGTTTTAATCCCTTCCTCGCCCTTTGATTCCCAGCACCAGACACACCAGCGCCAACCCCAGCATCCCGTACACCGTCATCCACCAACCCGGTCCCAGTTCCAACTGGGCCAGGAGTCGGTCGGTGTAGGCGGTCGCGATCCGCCAACGCAAAATCGCGTAAAGGCCTCCCAATCCAACCGCGATCAAAATCAGGAAAGTCGCCGGCACATTCCGCAAACCCAAGCCTGCCCAAACCAGCAGGGTGAGAACCGGAATAAGAAGAAGCCAGCCCAGCAGGGGACGCTTATCCCGACCATCAAGTGCCACCGAGGCCAACTCCTGCTGGGCCTTCGCCCGCGGGGTCCCCGATTTCGCCCCAAAGGCGAGTTGAAACCCGGAAAACCCGTCCACTGGATCCGCCCACATTTCGCGAAATTCCTCCCCTCGCATCCAGATCAAGGTGGAGCCAAAATTCCGTTCGCCCTCCGCCAGGTTCCTCACGACCTCGATGGTGTTGCCCTTAAGGGAACCTGGGGAGACCCGAACCCAAGGGAGAAAAAATCCAACCAAAGTCAAAACCACCAGAAGTTTACCGGTTTGGTGTAAGGGGTCCTGGAACACAGAATACCGTTAGCGAAGGCGACGCTGGCGGACAATCCAAGGAATGCCCATGTCGACAAATTCCCGACCGCCCGCCATGCTAAGCACTGCCATGGTCAAGATTCATCCTTTCGAATCCCTCATCGTGGATCCGGCCATGGCTTCCCGGGTCAGTTGCGTCCCCTACGACATCGTCTCGCGGTCTGAATCCCGGTCCCTCGCCCAAAACAATTCCGACACCCTTCTGCGCGTGGACCGGGCCGACCTGGAGTTCCCCGACTCCGTCTCCTTCAACTCCCCCGAAGTGTATCGCCGTGCCGCCACAAATTTTAACCGGTTGGTCCAACAAAAGCGGTTCCTCGCCGAAAAAAGCCCGGCCATTTACCTCGTCCGGATGATCGAGGGGAACCATCGGCAACGTGGCTTTGCCGCCTTGGCCGATTTTGGGGACTACGCTTCCGGACAGTTCCGCAAACACGAGTTCACCCGCCCCGACAAGGAGGATGACCGGGTCACCCTGATTCGCCACCTCGGCGCCCTCACGGGTCCCGTGCTTGCCGCTTACCCGAATCTTCCGGAACTCACCGCGGAAATGGACCAGCTCGAACAATCGGGACCTCCCATCGCCGAGGTAACGGACGAACGGGGTGTCCGGCACGCTTTTTGGAGGGTTCCGGATCCCGCCAAAATCGTCCGACTCTTTGCCAAGGTG
>RFWS01000092.1 GCA_009921985.1 bacterium
GCCACGACCGAACCCTGCCGCCGGTGGAGCGCGGGGACCGGTTGGCGATCCTCAGCGCCGGCGCCTATGGTTTTGCGATGGCATCGAACTACAATACCCGGCCGAGGCCGGCCGAGATTCTGGTCACCGGGAGCCGTGCCAGGGTGGTGCGTGTCCGTGAATCGTTGGCGGACTTATGGCGGGGAGAAAGAAAGTCATGAGCCGGGCAGTGCGTTTTTGGAAGTTGGAAGGTGCGGGCAACGATTTTCTCGGATTGGATGGCCGCAAGGGAGGGTTGGGTCTGACCCGGGAGCGGATCGCCCAGTGGTGTGACCGCCGGCGCGGGGTGGGGGCCGATGGTCTCCTCGTGGTGGAGAAGCCGAGGGGCCGGGGCGCGGATTTCCGGATGCGTTACTACAACTCCGATGGGGGCGAGGCGGAGATGTGTGGGAACGGCGCCCGTTGCTTTGCCCTTTTGGTCAGGGCAGCCACCGGATGGAAGGGGAAGTCGATGCGGGTGGAGACCAAGGCAGGGCCGGTGCATCTGGAAATTATTGGCCAAGAGGTGAAGGTCTCGATGACGGATCCTGGTTGGCCCCGGTTGGGCAAGGAGATCACCGCGGCGGGCCGGCGGGTGCGGCTGGACTGCATCCACACCGGAGTGCCGCATGCGGTGGAGTTTGTGCGCTCCGTGGACGGGGTCGACGTGGAGGGCCATGGCCGGGCCATCCGGTATCACAATTTTTTTGCGCCGGCGGGAACCAACGTGAATTTTGTGGAAGTGGGGCGTGGAAACCGGATCGTGGTGCGCACTTACGAACGTGGGGTGGAGGGGGAGACGTTGGCCTGCGGTACGGGCGTGGTGGCATCATCGATCCTTGCCTTTCTGCAAAAGAAGGTGAAGCCACCGGTTCACGTGAAAACCCGGGGCGGGGACGTGTTGCGGGTCCATTTCCAATGGGCGAACGACCGTGCGCGGAACGTGGTGCTGCAGGGCCCGGCGCGGATCGTTTTTGAGGGGGGTTGGCATGTTTAAGGGTACCTACACCGCCCTGGTCACCCCCTTCCGCAACGGGAAGGTGGACGACAAGGCGTTTGCCGAGCTGATCGAGAGACAGATTGCAGCCGGGATCGAGGGCATTGTGCCGGTGGGGACGACGGGCGAGTCGCCCACGCTCAACATGGCGGAGCACGCCCGGGTGATTGAACTGGCGGTGCAGGTGGCCCGGAAGCGGACGAAGGTGGTGGCGGGGACCGGCTCCAACAGCACGGCGGAAGCGATCGAGCTTTCCACCGGGGCGCAGAAGGCCAAGGCGGACGCCCTGTTGCTGGTGGCGCCATACTACAACAAGCCGAGTCCCGAGGGCATGTTCCAGCATTTCCGGGCGATCGCGCGGGAGACCGATTTGCCGATCATGCTGTACAGCGTGCCGGGGCGCTGTGCCGTGGAGATCACCGTGGAGACGGTGGGGCGCCTGGCCAAGGAGTGCCCGAAGATCCGGTCGATCAAGGAGGCGGGGGGCAAGCCGGAGCGGGTGGATGCGATCCGCGCGGTGGTGCCGGAGGATTTTGAAATCCTCAGCGGGGACGATGCGCTGACCGTGGAGTTCATGAAGCGGGGAGCGGTGGGAGTGGTGAGTGTCGCCTCGAATCTGATTCCGGCCGAAGTAAAAGCGCTGGTGGATGCGGGTCTGAAAAAGGATTGGAAGAAGGCGGAGGAGCTGGACCACAAGTTTGCGGCCGTGTTCCGGGATCTGTTTGTGGAAAGCAACCCGGGTCCGGTCAAGGCGGCCATGGCGGCAAAAGGGTGGCTGGCCGATGAGTTGAGGTTACCTCTGGTGCCGATCAGTGAGCCGAGCCGGAAGAAGCTCTTTGTCACCCTCCAGCAGGCCGGGTTGAACTAAGGAGCATTCGGGGGGAGAATTTTTCCATGGCCACCAAAATTGCCGTCATTGGTTCCAAGGGAAGGATGGGACAGGCCATCCTTACCTTGGCGCGCGCGGACAAGGCTCTTCAGGTCGTGGGGGAGGGGGATTACGGGGATGATCTGGCCAAGGTGGTATCCCAAGCCCAAGCCGTGGTTGATTTCAGTCATCGTTCCGCCACGGAGGCGGTTCTAAAGGCGGTGCAGGCGGTCAAGGCGGCCTGCGTGATCGGCACCACCGGGCACACGGAATCCGAGCGGGGACTCATCACCGCGGCTGCGCACAAGATTCCGCTTATCCACTCCCCAAATTTTTCCATGGGGGTGAATCTACTGTTTTATCTCACCGGGCAGGCGGCCAAAGCGTTGCCGGAAGGGTTTGATCCGGAGGTGATCGAGATTCATCACCGGCTGAAGAAGGATGCCCCCAGCGGGACGGCCAAGCGGCTGGTGGAGATTCTGGCCGAGGCCCGCCGGACAAAGCCCGAGGTGGTGGCCCGTCATGGCCGGGCCGGTGAGCCGGGAGAACGGACCGAAGACGAGATCGGTGTCCACGCGGTGCGGGGCGGGGATGTGGTGGGCGACCACACCGTCCTGTTGGCCGGCGAGGGGGAGCGAATCGAGCTGAGCCATCGAGCGAGTAGCCGGGATGTCTTTGCCCGGGGAGCCTTGCGGGCCGCCAAGTGGCTGGTGGGCAAACCGGCCAAGATGTACGAGATGACGGACGTGCTCGGCCTGAGCTGATGCGCGTGGGGATCGGGCTCGGTTCCAACCGGGGAGTTAGCGCGGACGAACTGGCCGCGGCACGGGTTTGGTTGCGGAGTTTGGACCCGGGGGCGAAGTTTTCCGGAGTTTATGAAACGGAACCCGTCGATTGTCCGAAAGGCAGCCCGATGTTTCTCAATCAGGCGTGTGAAATCCGCTGGAACGGATCATGGATGGCGTTGTTGGATCTGCTGCAGGCCTACGAAATGAGTCGTGGAAGAAAAACTGTGCGGGGTCGGAACCATCCGCGGGCGCTGGATCTGGATTTGTTGTATGCGGAAGGGGTGAAAGTCCGCACTGCACGACTTGAGTTGCCCCACCCGCGCATGGGGCGCCGGAGATTTGTGATGGAGCCATTGGCGGAGATTTGTCCGGAGCGAAAAGTTCCGGGTTTGCCTGGAACCGTCCGGGAAACGGTGGGGTGGTTGAGAAAAGGGGCGATATGCCGACGGATCGGATAACTGCGGAAACACTCAAGGGCTGGCCCAAGGGAAAACCCCTGTTGGCGCTGACGGCGTATGACTATCCGCTCGGCAGGATTTTGGATGAGGCGGGGGTCGATCTGATCCATGTGGGGGACAGCCTCGGCATGGTGGTGCTGGGGATGCCGGACACGACGGGGGTGACGATGGCGGATATGATTCGGGCGACGGAGGCGGTAGTGCGGGGCAGAAAGCGGGCGATGATTTCAGCTGACCTGCCGGCGGGAAGTTACGACACAGCGGAGGCGTGCGTAAAAAACTCGAACGCCTTACTGGCGGCTGGGGCGGATGCGGTGAAACCGGAGGGGGGCGAGGAGAGCCGGAGCCAGTGGGAGGCTTTGGGAAAAGCAGGGATTCCGTGGATCGGGCATCTGGGAATGCTTCCGCAAAAAGTCAGGGAAGAAGGCGGCTATAAGCGGAAGGGGAAAACCCCTGAGGAAGTGGCGAAGTTGATCCGGGAGGCGAAGGAGATGCAGAGGTCGGGGGCATGTGCGATCGTGCTGGAGTTGGTGGATGCGGAGGCTTCGAAAGAAATCACCGAGGCTTTGCAGGTACCAACGATCGGGATCGGCGCGGGGAAGGGAACGACAGGTCAGATCCGGGTGACCCACGATCTCCTCGGCTTAACCCCGTGGTTTAAGCCGGGCTTCGTGAAACAGGACCTTGGTTTCGCGGGGAAAATCGCGGCGATGGTGAAAGGATTCAGGAGGAGCGGGAGCGCCGGGCTTGGATAAAAGAGCGGATGCCAAGGGCGAGATAGGCGACCGAAAGAGCCGCGGTGACAGCTTGGGCGTAAATGGCCGCCGGGCGCTCGGCCGTGCCGGCAAAGGCAGCCGGGAGTTTGGCGAGAGAGCGGACAGTTCCGAACAAGGCCAGCAGTACGATGACCATGGCGGCATGCATGACATGCTTCCGGAGGTTTTCCTTGCGCCCCAAAAGACCCAGGAGGAACAAAGCGCCTCCAATGTAGGCGGGGATCAGGGCGGTTGGATGGACGGCTCCGGTGAGGAAGAAGGCGGCCAAGCCCAGTCCAATATAGGCGGTGGAAAATTTCAGAGTCACGGTTGGCATAAATTTGTTACTAGCCTTACCCACCCGATGGGGAAGTAGAATCCCCACCTAGTCTTCCTTGAACAAGCTATCCAATCCAAAAAACCGTTCCGTGGCGCCTCCCGGCACCGTGAATACCCCAAAAGGAAAGCGCGACTGGAAGTCCTACTTTGGTCGCACGATCGTGCTGGTTTTGGCCATCTCCTTGGCCATCCATGTATTGTTTCTTTTGGCCTTTGGTAGCGTGGCAATTTTTAAGGGGAGTATGCCGAAGTTGCCTTTTGTCTCCCAAGAAATAGCCACCGAGACCGTGGGAGAAACCCCTCCTCCTCCCCCGGAAGAAACAACTCCCGTGGAGGAAACCACGATGGATCCCTTC
>RFWS01000093.1 GCA_009921985.1 bacterium
CAGACGGTGCTGTAGTACTTTTCCACCTTGCCGGCGACGATCTTTTCGACGACCGGGGCGGGCTTGCCCTTGATCTGGGCGGCGGCCACTTCCCTCTCGTCGTTTAGCGCCTTCTCCGGAACCTCTTCCCGGTTCACGTAGAGCGGACTGGCGGCCGCGATCTGCAGGGTGATGTCCTTGACCAGTTCACGGAAGATTTCGTTCTTGGCTACAAAGTCGGTTTCGCAGTTCACCTCGACGAGAACGCCGACCTTGCCTCCCAGATGGATATAGGAGGCGATGACGCCCTCCCGGGTTTCCCGTCCGGCTTTCTTGCCGGCCGTGAGGTTGAACTTCTTACGAAGAATTTTCTCGGCCTCCTCCATGTTGCCGTTGGCCTCGGTAAGGGCTTTTTTACAGTCCATCATACCGGCGTTGGTCCGGTCACGCAGTTCCTTGACGATTTTGGGGTCGATGGCGGTCGCAGTGCTCATGGGAATCTTTCTCCTTGGATAAAATCCGGCCCTCAGGCCGAGAGAGTGGCTTCTTCCTTTTTGGAAGATCTGCCCTTTCCGCGGGGTTTCCTCTCCCCGGATTCCTTTTTCTCCTCGTGGGAGGAGTGGGCGGGCTGGGCGGGCGCGTGGCGTCGACCCTCCTCGATGGCCTCGGCAAGGGGCTCAAGGATGGCGCGGATCGAGCGGATGGCATCGTCGTTACAGGGAATGGCAATGTTCGCCTGATCGGGGTCGGCGTTCGTGTCAGCCAGGGCAACCACCGGAATATGGAGGCGGTGGGCTTCCCGAACGGCGATGTCCTCGCGGGTCAGGTCAATTACCACCACGGCGGCGGGATTTTTATCCATTTCAAGAATGCCGGCCAGATTGCGGCCGAGCTTCGCCTTTTCGCGGCGGAGCGTGGCAGCCTCCTTTTTGGGCATAAGATCCATGGCACCAGAGCGCTCCTTGTCCTCGATGCTCTTTAGTCGGGCGACGCTGCGGCGGATGGTGGCGAGGTTCGTGAGCGTGCCCCCGAGCCAACGGCCATTGACATAGTGGGATCCCGTGCGCTCGGCCAGTTCCTTGACGACTTCTTGGGCGGGCTTTTTGGTGCCGACGAAAAGAACGCGTCCCCCTTGCGAGACCGCATTGCGGAGGAACTCCGCGGCCTTGCGGATCTGCTCCGCGGTTTTGGAGAGATCGATGATGTAGATCCCGTTCCGAGGGGCAAAAATAAATTCCTTCATCTTGGGGTTCCACCGGTCGGTCCGGTGTCCGAAATGGACGCCGGCCTCGAGTAGCCGTTTCACTTCCGCTTCTGTTGCCATCATAGGTCATTCTCTCCTATCCGCTTATGACCCCGACAGGTCGGGGCTTCCCTTTCTAGGGAATGGGGTTTCAGTTTCGGTGTTCGTTTTCGCGAACGTTGTTTTTGCCCTGTCTGCCGACAAGAGCCTGAAAAGCATACCGAGATCCCCTCCCCCGCCCATCCAAATTTTTAGACCCTCGATCCCATGATTTACGGCTGGCGCACCGGGATTTGGTGAAAGGGCCCTCCCCACGCTCGGATGGATCGGCGACCCCATTCGTATTTAATAAAGATTTTATAATTAAAGGTTGACAAACTCTTATAAAGACATAATGGATAGAAGAATGCGAAGGGTTTTGCCTTTATTTTGGCTCCTTGTTTTTTTTGTTTTTCCTTTTCAAATAGCTTTGGCCGAAGCAGTTAAGCAGGATTCTTCGAGGCAAAAATGCGCCGGGAAGCAGGATTCAAAAACAACATCTAGTTTTCCCGTCAAAAGAAACATAGTCACAACCTACTTTTGGATTGGGCAGGGAGGAACCAGCATCAGCGATACCACCAATATTAAGAGTGCCTGGGACTCCTTCTGGAAAAAAAACTTTGGCGGGATCGACTGCCCCGACCAGCGCAAGGACGCAAAAAAATTCCGCGAGGCGAGCCTGCCCCGGAAGTTCGCCCCCACCCTGAATCCGTTCTACGTGGCCTTACCTTTCAACGACATCGCCTTCCCCAAGAAGGCAAAGCGTTGGGTTTACTGGTGGGATGACAAAAAGTTCCAGAAGGAACGATTTGAGTCCCAGTGCAAGGGCCGCTGGGTGATGATCAAGTTCAACAACCGGGTTTGCTACGCCCAATGGGAAGATGTGGGGCCCCTCCGCTATGATCACGCCGAGTATGTGTTCGGAGAAGAGAGACCCACCGACGATTACAGTCAGGCGGGGTTAGACGTCTCCCCGGCGGTGAGGGATTACCTCGGCCTCAGCGGCCTCGACAAGACGGACTGGAAATTTATCGAGGACGACCAAGTTCCCTACGGCCCATGGATCGAATACGGGGAACAGGCGATTGTCTACAGCGCCATCAAGGATCAAACGGCCAAAAAGCTCGGGCGCGATCTTTAAGTTTTGATCAGGACGGGTCGGCGCCCCGTCTGATTTGCCCTCTTTCAATATCCAAATTTTTCAACTCGGCCGCCAGTGGCCAAGCGTTCTACCCATTTAATTATCTCGAGGCCCAGACCGCGAGGGCGGAAATATCCGAAGGATTCACACCCGAAATGCGGGCGGCCTGGCCGAAGGTGCGGGGCCGTATCTCTGACAGCTTTTGCCGGGCCTCGGTCTTCAGGCCGATGACCTTTGAGTAGTCAAAATGTTCAGGAATTTCCCGGTTTTCCATTTCCCGGAGCACGCCGATTCTTTCAAGGTCCCGCGCCACATAACCCGAATATTTGACGTCCGCCTCCACGGCCTCGGCGATCTCACCCGGCAGACGCTGAAACTCCTCGGGAAGGTCATTCCACGAGACTTCCGGCCTCCTCAACCAATCTTCCAGCGTCTTTCCCCCGCGACGATGGGAGCTTAGCTGTCGGCGGCAGTCGTCAATTTTCGCTTTTTTGTCACGGGCCCGAAGCACCCGTTCGGACGAGGCCAACCCCAGCTCCCCTCCCCTCTCGGTCAACCGAAGATCCGCATTATCCTGGCGCAACAAAAGGCGGTACTCTGCACGGGAGGTAAACATCCGGTAAGGCTCACGGGTGCCTTTCGTAACAAGGTCGTCCACCATCACCCCGATGTAGGACTCGTGCCGCCCCGGTTTCCAGGGTTGCGCCCCGCGGGACGCGAGTGCTGCATTGATGCCGGCAAGGATGCCTTGGCCCGCCGCCTCCTCGTAGCCTGAGGTGCCGTTGAGCTGGCCGGCAAAATAGAGTCCCTTCACCAGCTTGGTTTCCAGCGAGGGCCAGAGTTGAGTGGGCGGGCAGTAGTCGTATTCCACCGCATAGCCGGGCCTCAAAAATTCCGCCGCCCCCAAACCAGGGATCGACCGAATCATCTCCAATTGGACATCGAACGGCAGACTAGTCGAACAGCCATTGACGTAAAATTCATTGGTATGGCGCCCCTCAGGCTCCAAGAAGACTTGGTGTCTATCTTTGTCTGGGAACTTAACGACCTTGTCCTCAATTGATGGGCAGTATCTTGGCCCAACTCCTTGAATATCACCACAATACAATGGTGATCTTTTTAGGTTTTTGCGGATGATTTGGGCCGTTATGTCGGTAGTGTATGTGATCCAGCAAGGGAGTTGTTCCACGTGGAACAGCCCGTCCTTCCACTGATTGAGGGTGAAAATATGGTCTGCCTCCCGTTGTATGGTGTCGACCATAAAGCTGAAATTCGGGGCCGGTTGATCCCCCTCCTGAGGCTCAAGTTTTGAAAAGTCGATGCTCCGTTTATTCAGCCTTGGTGGAGTGCCGGTCTTAAGCCTTTCGACTTGGAATCCCAGTTTTCGAAGTTCATCGGAGAAGCCGCTTGATCCATCCCCCATTCTTCCTCCTGAGACATTTTTGTCCCCGACATGCATGAGTCCCTTTAAAAAAGTCCCTGTGGTAATTACCCCTTTTTTGCCGCTAAAGCGAACACCTAAATTCGTGGTGATGCCCCGGAATTCCCCTTCATCAACCACCAACTCGGCTACCTGTCCCTGCTTTAAATCGAGCCTTGGTTGGTGCTCCAGAGTATTCTTCATACGAAACTGATAAGCCTTCTTGTCACATTGGGCCCTAGGTCCCCTTACGCTTGGCCCCTTGCTGGCATTGAGCATTCGAAATTGGATTCCTGTGGCATCGGTATTGAGGCCCATTTCGCCTCCGAGGGCGTCGATTTCACGAACGATATGGCCCTTAGCCAAACCTCCAATGGCCGGGTTGCAACTCATCTGGCCAACGCTGTCCAAATTCATCGTTAGGAGAAGGGTTTCGCACCCCATTCTGGCGGAAGCCAGGGCCGCCTCAATACCGGCGTGGCCGGCACCTACCACGATCACGTCGTAATTTTTTGGAAAAACGAAATGACCGCCAGAAGTCATAGATCAAACCTGGCCAGCTGGAATTTTGTCGGTGAACACGGTCTTGGAGGCATCAAGCCTACCAGGGCTCTTGGGGCGATCTGCAGGGATCCCAACCGGCAAAACCAAGGCTATACCATAATTTTTATTTGCTTGTAGACCAATTATTTCCATAACTTTTTTCTCGTCCCATCCGTTCATATAACAAGTTCCGAG
>RFWS01000094.1 GCA_009921985.1 bacterium
TGGGCCAGCCATGCCCGGGTTTACTTACGTTCCGTACAACGATCTGGCCGCGGTGGAGAAGGCGATCGGTCCCAAGACGGCCGCGGTGATGATCGAGGGTATCCAAGGCGAGGGTGGGGTGATCCCCGCCTCAGCTGACTATCTGCTGGGTTTGCGAAAATTGACCCAAAACAAGGGAGTTTTTCTGCTCATGGACTCCGTCCAGTGCGGTCATTACCGGACCGGCTGTTTCCAGAGTTACGAAAAGATTTTGCGGGAGTCGGGAAAGAAAGACGCGTTTCTGCCAGACGCCATCTCTATGGCGAAAAGCTTGGGTGGAGGATTTCCGATCGGCGCGGTGTGGTTGGGGAAGAATTTGATGGACGTGCTGGGTCCGGGAACCCACGCCACGACTTACGGCGGGACTGCATTGGCTTGCGCCGTGGCGTTGGAGGTTCTTCGGACCATCGAAGAGCAAAAGTTGGCGGACAACGTGGCGGCGAGGGGGGAAGACCTGAAGGATGGCTTAAGGAGGTTGGTCGGAAAAGGATGGGTGGGGGAGGTTAGGGGGTTTGGCGGAATGGTCGGCGTGACCGTGAAAGGTCGACCCCATGCGGAGGTGGCAGCACAGTTGGGGGAGGCGGGGTTGCTCGTGGTGCCCGCAGGTTCGGATGTCCTGCGTTTCCTGCCCCCGTATAATGTGACGAAGCAGGAAATCTCGGAAGCCCTGCAGAAAGTGGAATCCACTCTATGAGACATCTTCTGAAGCTGGAGGGAATGAACGAGGCCGAGGCCCGGCAAATTCTCTCTTTGGCGAAAAAGGCCAAGAAGGCCCGGGCAAAAAGCTCCGGAGCCAAGGGGCCCCTCACGGGGCAAATCTGGGCTCTGATTTTCACCAAGGCCTCCACGCGAACGAGGGTCTCTTTCGAGGTGGCGATCCGGGAGATGGGTGGGGTGCCGAGCTTTCTCAGTGCGGCGGAGATTCAGTTGGGGAGAGGGGAACTGGTGCGAGACACTGCGCGGGTCATGGGGCGGATGGTGCATGGGGCGGTGATCCGGACCTTTGCGCAGAACGATGTGGAGGAGTTTGCCGCCTACGCAAGGATTCCGACCATCAATGCGCTGACTGATGACGAGCATCCTTGCCAAATCCTCAGCGACATTTTCACCTTTGAGGAAAAGCGGGGGTCGATCCAAGGCAAGCGGGTGGCGTTTATCGGAGATGCGGCCTGCAACGTTCCTCGGTCGTGGGCGGCGGCGGCAAAAATCTTTGGCTTTCACCTGGCTTGCGCGGCACCCAAAGAATTCCGACCGGCCCAGATCGGAAAGCATGTGAGTTGGACTGAGGATCCTGCAGAGGCAGCCAAGGGTGCGGACATTCTCTATACGGATGTGTGGGTTTCGATGGGCAAGGAAGCTGAGGCGGCGACACGGGAAAAAGTTTTCAGCCTATACCAGATCAACCGGAAGCTGGTCAGTCAGGCTAAGCCGAATGTTTTGGTGATGCACTGTCTGCCTGCTTACCGGGGCAAGGAAATCACCGCCGATGTGTTGGAGGCGAGGGCGCAGGACATTTTTGATCAGGCGGAAAATCGACTCCATACACAGAAGGGGATTCTGGAGTGGATTGTATCCAAACCCTTAAAGAAGAAGGGGTAATGAATAATTCCCTTTGACTCGACCCGAAAAGCAATCCGGGTAATTTAAAGTCATGTCTGCGATTCCTGCTCCTGCCACCAAAAAGGTAAATCTCCGCACCCCTGAAGTGATGGAGGCCGTACAGGCCCAGGTGGAGAAGCATTACCGCAGTCATGCGGTGGAATATGTGCGGGCCACCGGCCTACCCCTTGTGGCCAAGGATATGACCGTGGTTTTGGCGAAGGCCTTCGGTTTTTGTTACGGCGTGGAGCGGGCAATCGACCTGGCCTACGCCGCCGCCAAGGTTTTCAAGGACAAGAGGATCTTTTTGCTTGGGGAGATCATTCACAATCCGGAAGTGAATGAGCAGCTCCGGGAAATGGGTATTCAGTCGCTGAAGCGGGGTCCGAAAGGATATGACCTTTCTGGCCTGACGTCGGAGGATGTGGTGATCGTGCCGGCCTTCGGCGCCGAAGTGGAAACAATGGACCATCTCAAGAAACTTGGGTGTCAGACCGTGGACACAACCTGCGGGGACGTGATGAGCGTTTGGAAACGTGTCCGTCAGTACAACAAGGAGCGCGTCACTTCCATCATCCATGGCAAGGCTTCTCATGAGGAAACGATGGCTACCAGTTCCCGGGCCCTAAGCGGGGACGGACTCGGCCATTACCTCGTGGTCTATAACCTCGGCGAGACCGATTATGTCTGCGACTACATCCGCAAGGGCGGCAACCGTGAGGAATTTTTAAAGAAGTTTACCGGGGCCCATTCGCCCGGGTTTGATCCCGACGAGCATCTCAAGGCCGTGGGTGTGGCCAATCAGACCACGATGATGCGCGGAGAGACCGAGGAAGTGCAGCGCCGGATCAAAAAGGCGATCGAGGATCGTTTCGGTGCACCCAAACTGGGCGAGCACTTCCGCTTCTTTGATACCATCTGCGGGGCCACCCAAGAGCGGCAGGATGCCCTACGCGATCTCCTCGTGAACAAGATGGACCTGCTCATCGTGGTGGGTGGCTACAACAGCAGCAACACCAGTCACTTAGCGGAGATGGGGGAGGCGAAGTTGCCCACCTACTTCATCCGTAACTGCACCAAGATGATTTCTCCCGATGAGATCGAGCATTACGACCAGCACGCCCACAAGGAAAAGAGGACGAAGAATTGGCTGCCCGCTGGCAAGGTCACCGTGGGAGTTACGGCTGGGGCTTCCTGCCCCAACAACGTGATTGAAGAGACGATCGCCAAGCTGTTCCAATTCCGCGGTGTAGATGTGAAGAGCTTGGTTCCGAGCATCAGTTAAATTAATAATTCAGATCTTAAAACTCTGATCCAAAAGGAGTTTTCAGCGCAACAAAATACTTTTTCTTACGTAAGAAGTTAATATCTTATATTCATGAAAAGTATTCTTAGATTTCTTTGTTTTTATACATTGATATTTTTGCGAGCCGCTTCGGTTTTGGCACAAAATCTGCAAACTTCTCAAGGCAACCCAATCAACAATTTTTATGTATTTACTGAGGGGGGCGCCGCCTATATGCCCAGCATTCAATTTAAAGACGTTTCAGGATCTGGGTTTGTTGAGGGGGTTTCGTTTTCGGGTTCCATTAGCAACCAAATCTATTCAACAGAACTTGGCTACGATGGGATTGTTGGGCTCGGCTACAATTTTAACAAAAATCTCGCCTTCGAAATAGAGGGTGGGTTTATCTCTAATAAAATTACCAATTACCAAATGGATATCAGTGGAACTATTGATGGGATCTCGGGCTCGGTCACGGGGGCCAACTTCCAACTGCAAAACGCCTCCATCCAGCAATTTCCTATTTGCTTTAATATGGTGGTTATGAATCCCGGTTTGCGCATACGCCCTATGTTTGGATTCGGAATGGGCGCCTGTCCGACCCGCATGGACCTGGGTTCCTACCGTCTAGATGCAACTTCGATCGGAGCCGGTATTTATGATATCAACCTTGGATCGTATAGCGCTTGTCCCTTCCTAATAAAACTGAAAGCCGGCATCGGCTATTCTTTGAGTCAGAATCTTGATATTGGGCTTCGCGGATATGCCAATATCTTAGCTGGAGCGGACTATGGAGCGGCGGGGCAAGCTGACGTGTACACCGTAGTGGGGGTAAATTTAAATCTTACGGGGCGCTTTTAGTTTAGGCAGCCTAGAAGTCATTAGGTCGACTCACAATGGCCTTTGATAGAGCGGAAACAAGGCCGTCGAAACTGCCGTTGGTAAAGACCGCAACTACATCGCCTGATTTTAATCGCGGCAAAAGATCCTTCATGATGGTTTCGCCATCCGGAAGGAAGTGGGCCTCCTTGCCGGTGGCCTTGATGTCGGCGGCGATTTTGGAAGGATCGAGCCGGGTGAGGGGGTCGAGCTGGTCCTTGCGGGCGATCTCCGCGATATAAACGCCATCGGCAGCCGAAAGGGACTGGGCCAGCTCCTTTTGAAAGATCCCCCGGCGGGTGGTGTTGGAGCGCGGTTCGAAGAGGGCCCAGAGCCGGCGACCCGGATAACGGCCCCGCAGGGCGGCAATGGATTCGCGCAGGGCAGAGGGGTGGTGGCCGAAGTCATCCACCAGGGTGATCCCGCCGGCCTCAGCTCGGACCTCCAGGCGCCGGCGCACCCCGCGGAACTCCGGCAGGATGGTGGCCAGCGTATCGAGGGGCAGACCGAGGGTATGGGCGGCGGAGATAGCCATGGAAGCATTGTGGACGTTATGACGGCCGGCCAATCGGAGGTGGAATTTTTGGCCGTGTAAAGTAAAGTCACTGCCCTCCGGCCCGCTGTGTTGAATCAGATAGCGGGCGGCGGCCTGCGG
>RFWS01000095.1 GCA_009921985.1 bacterium
GCATAACCGGTGGTGTCCGGAAGATTGATGGTGGTCGCGCCGGCCTCCAGGGCGGCCTCCACCACCTCGACCAGAAAGTCGATTTCCGTCCGGGAGGCATCCTCCGGGGAAAACTCCACATTGTCGGTGAATTTCCGGGCCCGCCGCACGCCCTCGGCGGCAAGCCGGAGAATTTCTCCGCGGGCTTTGCCTAGTTTGAATTCACGGTGAATTTTGCTGGTTCCGAGAAAAACATGGATTCGCCCCTGCTTTCCGGCTGGCTTGACGGCGCTGCCGGCGGCATCGATATCGGCCGGCAGGCACCGGGCGAGGCCGCAGATGACAGGACCCCGGACAGTGCGGGCGATTTCCCGGACAGATTCGAAGTCTCCCTGACTAGCGATGGGGAAACCGGCCTCAATGATGTCGACCCCGAGCCGGGCCAACTGGCGAGCTACTTCCAGCTTTTGTCGTGGAGTCATGGCCGCGCCGGGGCACTGTTCGCCATCGCGTAGCGTGGTATCGAAAATGAGGATCCGGTCGCTCATCCGGTCACTCTACCCCACAAGAATGGGATTTGCATCCCCGGAGGAACGGGGAGCAGAACCCCGTGCTAGTACGCGGCTTGGGCGCCCTTGAGGTTCCGGCGGCGGATCCAAGGCATGAGGGCCCGGAGCCGCTGACCGGTTTTCTCAATCGGGTGCTTCTCCCCCTGCTTGAGCAAACGGTGGTAGCGCTTCATCCCCGTGCGGCTTTCCTTGATCCATTCACGGGCAAACTTGCCGTTGCGGATTTCCTGCAGGACGCCCTGCATGGCTTTCTTGGTGCGAGCATCGACCACGCGGGGTCCGCGGGTGACATCGCCATACTTGGCGGTCTCAGAAATGGAGAAGCGCATGCCGGCGATGCCCGCTTCATTGATCAGGTCGACGATCAGCTTGAGTTCATGAAGAACCTCGAAGTAGGCGACCTCGGGCTGATAGCCGGCCTTCACCAGCACTTCAAATCCGGCCTGAATCAGGGCGGAGGTGCCACCACAAAGCACGGCCTGCTCCCCGAAAAGATCCGTCTCGGTCTCTTCCTTGAAGGTGGTCTGGAGCACTCCCGCGCGGGTGGCTCCGATGCCGCGAGCCCAGGCCAAGGCGATACCACGGGCCTGGCCGGTGGGATTCTGCTGCACGGCGAAGAGGGCGGGCACGCCCCGGCCTTCCTGATACTGCCGTCGAACAATGTGTCCGGGGCCCTTGGGGGCCACCAGGATGACATCCACGTTTTTTGGGGGACGGACGGTCCGGTAATGGATGGCGAAACCGTGGCTGAACAGCAGACAGTGGCCCTTGCGCAGATTCGGGGCGATGTCCTTTTCATACACAGAGGGGATTTTCAAATCCGGTACGGCCACAAAGATGACATCCGCCCCGCGAACTGCCTCGGCCGTGGGGAGAACCTTGAAGCCATGCTTTTTTGCGACGGGGATCGACTTGCTGCCTTTGTACAGGCCGATGTTGACGCGGACTCCGCTGTTCTTGAGGTTGAGCGCGTGTGCATGCCCTTGGGAGCCGAAACCGATCACGGCCACCTTTCTTTTTTTCAGGGGGTTGAGGCTGGCGTCAGAGTCGTGATAGATGCGGGCGGGCATGGTGGGGATCTCCTTTGGGTTTGGTGAATTCGTCAGCGCCGGGGCAGGGCAATTCGCCCCGTCCGGCTCAATTCGAGAATTCCGAAGGGCTTCATCAGGGCGAGAAATTTGTCGATCTTGCTCTCATCGCCGGTGACCTCGATTGCGAGACTGTTGGACTGCACGTCCACAATTTTGGCGCGGAAGATGTCGCATATCTGCATCACTTCCGGGCGGGCGGAAGAGTTGGCTTTCACCTTGAGAAGGATCAGCTCCCGGTCGATGACATCGCCATCCTTAAAATCATGGACTTCGAGGACATCGACGAGCTTCTTCAGTTGTTTGACCACCTGCTCCAGCACCTGATCATTGCCCACGACGACGATGGTCATGCGGGAAATTTTGTCGTTCTGGGTGGGGCCAACGTTGAGGGTGTCGATATTAAAGCCCCGCCCGCTGAAAAGGCCTGCGATCCGGGTGAGCACCCCGAAACGGTTCTGAACCACGACGGAAATGGTGTGTCTCATAAGGGAAGATGTTGAACTGGAAAGAGTAGCGGCGACAGGGCCGCAGGGTCAAACCGAAAGGCCCGAACCGGAGGAGTTGCGAAGCCGGGCCAGCTCGGCGGACTGTTTGTCCAAAAGTTTTTTGGCCTCCGCCAAATCGGTTTCCAGCTGGCGAATTTTCAGGCGAAGGGCGGCATCAAAGGCGGGGCTGACGGCCATGGCCGCGGGTGGGGCTTCCTCCCCATCCTCCAGCTTGATCGTCCGGCTTTTGAGTTTGTTGTTCCGGCGGCGTTTGATTTCATCCAGAAATTCCGAAACGGTATAAGTCTCCTTGGTGCGGATATGTGTGACCAACTCCGATCCACCCAGTTGGCCGGTCTGCAGGAACTCCGCGATTGTTCCGGCCGTGGTGGGGCCGTAGCGGGGGCCATCCAGGGGTTCCACCATCCAGAGCATTTCCAGATCGCCCACCTCGGGTGCCTTCTGCCAAGGGCCCTCGTCCACCTGTACGAGGTCATCCGGGGCGATCAGTGATTGGTTGGCGAGAGCCTTGAGATGATCCAGATCCATCGGCCCCAAAACCCGCCCGGTTTGGACCTTCTGAAGCCGAAAAATCGAGGCAGGGGAAGGCATGGCGGGATTAGCTTGAAGGAATGAAAAGTTTTTGCCCGACCTTGAGCGCGGCGTCCTTGGATAGCTGGTTGGCCTTGCGAAGGGATTCGACGGTGAGCTTCAGCCCGTATTGCTTGTTGTAGGCTTGGGCGATGGAGCTGAGGGTGTCTCCCTTGGCCACAGTGTGCTCGTAACCCTCGCGCGCGGCGGGCTTGGCCGCCGGGGTGGCCGCTTTCTCTTTGGCCTTCATCTCGGCCAGCATTTTGGAAACTTCCTCCAAAAGGTTCTGCTTTTCCTTTTCCGCTTTGGCGGCGGTGCTGGCCAGGCTCTCTTTGAGGGAGTTGGACTCCTGTTTCACGTCCTCCAAAAGTTTTTCCAGCGCCGCGATCCGGGCCTTCATGTCCTCCACGGCCGAATCCATCCGGTCCACTTGGTCGGCCGCCTTGAGAATTTTCCTTCTTTCCGCCTCGGCATCTTCCGCCGCTCCCGGCCCCACCTGAGCGGAAACGGGGAACACCACGCTCATCCAAATCATTCCGGCAGCTAAAAACTTCCCGGGATGATTCTTGAGTTCCACGGATCCGATTATCACTCCCGCGGCTCGGGGCCAGCAAGCTTTTCGAACTCTTTTTCCGACAGCACGGGAACTCCCAGGGATTTGGCTTTTGCAAGTTTGGATCCGGCTTCCTCGCCGGCGAGAAGATAGTCCGTCTTGGCACTGACCGAGCCGGAAACCGCGCCGCCAAGCGACTGGATTCTCCGGGTAAAATCCTCCCGCGGGGCGCTCAGGGTGCCGGTGATCACGAATTTTTTTCCGGAAAATACCCCGCCCCGCACCGCCAGCTCCTCGGGCAGGGCGCGGAAATTACATCCGGCCTTTTTCAGGCCCTGCAGCAGCCGGTGGGTGGACGATTCCCGGAAAAAAGAGACGATTTCCTCGGCCACTTTTTGTCCCACATCCTTCACCTGCATGAGATCTTCGAACTTGGCCTTCTCTAGTTTTTCCATCGATTCAAAGTGACGGGAGAGGGCCTCGGCGAGAACCGCCCCGACCTGCGGAATGCCCAAACCGAAAATCAGGCGCCAAAGCGGCCGCCGCTTGCTGGCTTCCATGGCCGCGATGAGGTTGGCGGCCGACTTCTCACCCATCCGCTCCAAATCGGCCAGTGATTCTGGCGTCAGCTCGTAGATCTGCTCGAGATGCTGGACCAAGCCGGCATCGATCAACTGGCCGACCATGGCCTCGCCCATGCCCTCGATGTCCATCGCCCCACGGTGAGCAAAGTGCTGCAGCCGCCGCTTCAATTGTCCCACGCAATCGCGGGAGGTGCAGCGGAGAAAGACCTCCTCCTTGCGCAGGGGGCCGCCGCAGACGGGACACTGGGAAGGGGGGCGAATTGGTTTGGAGTCCTTGGGACGCTTTTTCAAATTTACCGAGACGACGGCCGGGATGATCTCCCCAGCCTTTTCGACGGTGACAAGGTCGCCGACGCGAATGTCTTTGCGGGCGATCTCCTCAAAATTATGGAGGGTAGCCCGTCCGACGGTTGTTCCGCTCAACTGAACCGGCTCCAGTTCCGCCACCGGGGTGATCACCCCGG
>RFWS01000096.1 GCA_009921985.1 bacterium
ACACCATGTTTGCGGGCAGCTTCCAGCAGGTGGTCCGCAAAAGTTTGGTCAAAGAGCCCTTTGCCGTAGTCCTCGACAATCAAGGCATGGCATTTGGGTAGAAGACGTAATGTTTTCTGCAGGATGGCAGCTCGGTCCCGGGCGGTTAGGCGCCCGGGATCTTCCCGATCGACTCTGACCACCTGTTGCTGGCGGGCGAGGACGCGGGTTTTGACGATCGTGGGATAGTTGCCGAACCGAGCAATGCCGGTGGTGCCGATTTTTCCGTGGCGGAGAAGGGTAAGGAGTTTGCTGGCGGCATCGTCGCGGCCGATGCCTCCTCCCAGTTCGGCGTGGATGCCGAGGGCGGCAAGATTTCGGGCCACATTGGCGGCACCGCCCGGATAGACAGTCTCTTTTTCCACATGAACCACCGGGACGGGGGCTTCCGGGGAAATTCGCGAAACACGTCCGTAGATGAATTCATCGAGCATCAAGTCGCCAACGACAAGAATCCGGAGTCGCCGGAACCGAGCCAAGGCGGCCCGCAGTTTGGCAGGGGAAAGATGAACGTCCCGCATCCGTGAATTATGCCGAAAGTTGGCTCACCGGCAACGCCACAAGCTCCACCCTTGGAAGTTGACCGGCAAGGAGTTAGGGTGGGGGGGTGCTTTTTGACTACCATATGCACACCCCACTCTGCGGTCATGCCGCGGGACATCCGCGGGAGTATGCGACCGAGGCGATCCGCAAGGGTCTGGCGGAGATCGGATTTTCAGAACACAACCCCATGCCGGAGAAGTTTGACGATTGGCGGATGGATCTGGCTGATTTCCCGAAATACCTCCAACTCGTGCAGGAGGCTCGCGAGGAGAATCCAAAGTTACCCATCCGACTTGGGTTGGAGTGCGACTTTATTCCCGGCCGGGAATCCTGGATTCGGGAGCTTTCCCGAAAGGCGGACTTTGATTATCTGATCGGGGCGGTTCATTACATCACGCCCGATTGGGATGTGGACAATCCCCTTAAGCTGGATCGTTGGAAACAACAACCAGTGGAAGAGGTTTGGACCCATTATTTCAAGGCCATCGCGCAAACGGCCCAGAGCGGGCTCTTTGACTTTCTGGCTCATCCTGATTTGGTGAAAAAATTTGGCCATATTCCCAAGGGGGATCTTTTGCCTTATTACCGCGAGGCCCTGGATGCCATCGAGGCCTCCAAGATGGCGATCGAAGTCAGCACGGCGGGCTTACGGAAGGCGGTGGGTGAGATTTATCCTTCCGTTCAGTTTCTCCGGGAGGCTTTCCGCCGAAAAATCTCTGTCCTGATTTCTTCCGATTCCCATGCCCCCGGGGAAGTGGGGCATGAGTTCAGGCGTGCTTTGGATTTGGTGAAGGAAATGGGCTATCGCGAACTGACCGCTTTCCGGAAAAGAGAACAGGTCAAAATCCCCATCGCTTGAGAAGATCACTCCTTTTCCTGGTTGGGCTGGCTTGGTCGCAAGAGGTTTCCCGGGCTGACTGGTGGGAGGTCTATCCGAGTCCGGAAGGATGGGCCCAAGGAAGGGAAGTTTTGGGCCAAGCTTTGAAAAAAAAATTAAATCAGGACGGGCCTGCAGGTTTGAAGCCAGAGGGAGACACGGAGCGGGAATTCCGGACGTGGCAATGGTTGGGCGAGTGGTCGATTTTGCAGGGGCAAGGCGCCCGGGAGTTTGTGGATTTGGGGAAAAACCCGGAATTGGTCCGGGCCTATCTGGAGAACATTATGTCGGAGGATCGACGCGCGGAGGCTTTGCAAATCCTCGTAAAAATGCAGGCCAATGCACCCCAGCAAGTTAAGGATCTCCCGCGCCTGGCCGTGGCGTTGGCCCTGGTTTTCGACCAGCCGTTCCCGCGAAACTGGCCACACTCCCAGGTTCCTGGCCAAGCCGTCCCCAGAGAGGGCATTGACCCGGTAATTCGCCTGAAAGAGATGGCTCAACTGCAGTCCAAGCGAAGGTATGCATTTGATCTCCCGGATCTCACCGTCAGTGAGGTGAAGTTCTTGGTCGATCATCCTTTGCCTGAGTCGGAGTTGGACTGGGCCCGTAAGAATGTTGCCACCAGCCGCAGCTCCTTTGATAAGGTTTTTTCCGGCATCCGTTACGACTACGCACGCCTGAGAGCGGGTGTCCTGACTTGGCCTTACCCGAACTACCGACTGGCGGACATCAAGGAGAGGGGTGGGATTTGTGTCGACCAAGCCTATTTTGCAGCCATGGCAGGGAAAGCGAAGGGACTACCCACCTTGTTTTTTACCGGCCAAGGAGACAGCGGCGGACATGCCTGGTTCGGATATTTGGGTGCCCCTGGGCGTTGGGTTACTGATTGCGGAAAATATGCCGAGGAGAACTATCCGGTAGGCAGTGCGCTCGATCCGCAAACTTGGAAGCCCATTACGGACACGGAACTGACTTTTCTGGCAAAGGGAAGGGAGCGTTCCGATGGGTATCGTCAGGCCAAGCTATGGACGGATTATGCCGCAGCGATGGGGCCGGAAGAAGGAGGCAAATTTCTGGAGGCCGTCCAGGCTCTGCAACCGGAGTTTCTTCCTGCTTGGATGACGAAAGCCGAATGGATGGAAAAGGATGGCGAACCACAAACGAAAGAAGAATTTTGGAATTCGTTTGTCAGACGGTTTGCGCGGTACCCCGATCTCAAGGTTCTGGGCCAAGAAAAATTACTCGAGTTGGCCAAAGCCAAGGGTGATGGTCCTTTGGTGAAAAATCTTGAGCGTCAAATTCTTGTCCAAAACCGCACCAAACGTTTCGACTTAAGCATTGGAGCCACCGCTTCCCAAGTTGAGGAAAAGATCGAAGCGGGGGATTGGGCAGGAGCGGAAACCGCCTTCCGGCAGGCTTTGCGGGAGTTTAAAGGACAGGGCGGGGGGCACCTGTTTTACGGATTGGTGGCGCCCTTTGTGAAAACAGCCCTGGCCGAGGGGCAAGACAAGGCGGCAAAAAACGCCCTGCAGGAAGCAAGGCGGGTGTTGAAGGCAGGGAAGGAGACCTTGGTCGGGAAGGCCTTAGACCATTTGGAGGCCATGGTGAAGGCTAACCAGCCTTCCGGATGACTATTTTCTTTCGATCTTTGCGCCGAGGGTGCGGAGGCGCTCCTCGATCCGGCTGAAGCCGCGGTCGATCTGGCCGATGTTGCGGATTTCCGACTCTCCCTCCGCACAGAGTGCGGCAATCAGTAGCGCCATGCCGGCGCGGATGTCGGGGCTGGCAAGTTTGGCGCCACGAAGCTTGTCCGAACCAAGCACTACGGCGCGGTGGGGGTCACAAGTCCGTCGACAAAGAACAGGCGGGATTCGAAAAGCTTCTCGTGGATCAGAACCGTGCCCTTGCATTGGGTCGCGGTGACCAAGGCCACAGAAGTCATGTCGGCGGGGAAGCCTGGCCAAGGGGCATCGGCAATGTGTGGCACAGCGCCGCCGAACTCTTTCTCCACTTCCAGCTTCTGGTTTTTCGAAACAAGGATGTCCTGACCCTGGACCTTGGTATCGATGCCGAGACGGGCAAAGGTCTGTAGAATCATGCGCAGATGGTGGGGGGCGGAATTCTTGATTTTTAATTCACCGCCGGTGACCGCGGCCAAAGCCAGGAAAGAGCCCGCCTCCAGGTAGTCGGGGCCTATCCGATGGGTCGCACCCTTCAGGGATTTTACTCCTTCAACGGTCAGGGTGTTGGTGCCGATTCCGGAGACCTTGGCTCCCATTGTGTTGAGGAGGTTGGCGAGAGCCTGGACGTGGGGCTCGCTGGCTGCGTTATGAAAGACGGTGATACCCTCAGCGAGGACGGCGGCACAAAGTCCGTTTTCCGTGGCCGTGACCGATGCTTCATCCAGAAGGATATCGGCCCCTTTGAGCTTCTTGGCTTGGATTTTGATGCCGTCACGAGTGTCGGAAATATCGGCTCCTAGGGCAGCGAAGATTTGAAGGTGGGTATCCAGCCTACGCCGTCCGATCCGGTCGCCGCCGGGGCGTGGAAGAGTGACGGATCCGGTGCGGGCGAGCAGGGGTCCGGCCAGGGTGACCGAACCGCGGAGGCGGGAGCCGAGCTCGAAGGGGATCGAGCTTTTGGGCGTCTGCTTGGATTGCAGGGTGAGGGTTCGGCTGGCTTTGTCGGCAGTGGACTCGGTCGAAACGACACCCAATTCGTTCAAGATGGTTTCCATCAACTTCACGTCATCGATTTGCGGAACATTTTGAAGGGTGACCGGCTGATCGGTCAG
>RFWS01000097.1 GCA_009921985.1 bacterium
GAGGTGTGGGCCCACATCGATGACAGCGACTCCAGCAACGACGATGCGGTCACCCAATCCCCGAACGGCAACGGGGCGGGCGGGGATCCTTTCGTGGATGCGAACGGCACCGGGGTTTATGATGCCGGCGAAACCTTCACGGATCTCAACGGAAACGGGATTTACGACGCCAGTTCTCCGATCGGGGCTTGGGTTCAGGTGGGTGAAGTCACCCAAAACCCGGCGGTTGACCATCCTCTGAACCGCGAATTCCGGTTCCGCTACAAAAACATTCCTTCCTCCGGCACGGCCAGCATCAAACTACGTTTTGTCGAAGCCTCCTCCACCCGCAATTTCACCTTGAGCGCCACCGCAGCCAACGTCACGGAAATCGTCCGCACGGTGAATACCGCCGGCCCCCTCATGCGTTTGAACATTGCCTGGCCCCAGCGAGACGGAGACACCGTGGGAGATAACTACAACATGAAAGTCTACCTTTCAAAGGCCATTTCAGACGGGATGACTTTCGAAACGATTTTAAGCCGAATGAACTTTAGTATTGCTAGCACAGAGTCTGGCACGGACCGCAATCCAATCGACCAAACCCTGAGCTCTGCCAACGCCTACATGGTGGTCGATCAATACGGAAATTGGATTAGTGCTGGTGCCAATGGAGCTTACCGGGAATTGGCCATTAAACTTCCCAATCTCTACAACGACCAACCCAACTTCCTGCACCGACTGCGTATCACGTATGCCGATCCTGTTAGCGGGGTGGTTTTGGAGGACATCCGCTTCGTCAAAGCTTACCCCAGTTCCAAACCCTTCATCACCATCACCAACCCCCCGGAACGGGATTCCGACGGGAAAAATTATGAAATCGTCCTCCCGGATCTCCCTGGGTCGGACAGCTTACGCTTCACCGTTCAAGTCCAGACCAGTACTTCGGTAAATAATGTCACCCTGACCGGCAACCCCGTCATCACGGTGCTGAACGAGACCTATACCGATGCCAACTTCAACGGCCAGTTCGATGCCGCCGAGCCTTACATCGACAACAACACCAATGGAAGATACGACGCCGGAGACACGTTTACCGATCTGAACGCCAACGGGGTCTGGGACGCGAACGAACAACCCTCCCTAGTGGATACCAACGGCAACGGAACTTGGGACGGAATTACTGCCACGGTAAATGCCACTTCCAAGATTTGGAACATTCCCTGGATGATCACCGCTTCCGGCAACTACCAACTCACTGCCACAGGAACCAATGCGACGGATTCTTCCTCCACCACCCGCACTGCCCGGGTGATCCTGCGGGAACCCTCCGGCGCCACGGATACGGATAGCGATAACGACGGCCTCAGTGATTTGAATGAGACCACGGTCATTGATCTGCCCACCACAAGCTCGGATGGTTGGAAAAATGGAGATGTGCATATCCACTACGCTTTCGGCAAAACTCTTCCTGGTTGCCCGGATTCGGACGGGGACGGACTACCCGATGCCCTAGAAGTGGGATGGCGCACGGCCATCGATCCGGGAACCGATTCCACGGCGGACACGAACGGAGATGGCTTTAAAAACTTTATCGGGGACATGGATCCTCCCCTTTACGCCGTGGTGGAAAATGCCGGAACCGTCCCCGGGGTTGGATCCCTCAGCTTGGGAGACGACCGCTCCCGTCAGGCCGCCGGTTCGGTCACCGATCCGACGAACCCCGACACCGACGGGGACGGTCTTCCCGATGGGCTGGAGGACGCCAACCGCAACGGCTGGACGGATGGAGATGGCAAATCCCTTCCGCTCACTGCCACCATCGCCCAATACGCCACCGCGCGACCCAATTCCGGCGATTGGCCCAACAACAAGATCGACTCCTTTGAGACCTGGACAGAAACCAGCCCCACCAATGCGGACTCAGACGGGGACGGCCTCAAGGACGGTTATGGAGAGGACAAAAACGCCAACGGCTATATCGACGGGGACACCAATCGCAATCGGGTCTATGACGCCGGCGAAGTCTGGACCGAAACCAATCCCCTCAAGGCCGACACCGATGGGGACGGGTTACCGGACGGCTGGGAGGTCTCCAACGGACTTGACCCTCTGGACAATGGAACGGACAGCTACCGCACCGCCCTTGCCAGCGGCGACCCCGACGGGGACGGAAAAACCAATCAGCAAGAATATCTGGCAGGAACGGATCCTCAGAATAACGACACGGTGGCTCCGGTCGCCGGGGACGGAACCATCCGCGTCGGCACTTTCTCGGATTGGAAGCCGGACGACCTGTTGGCCCTCGACGAGTACGACAACGGGGGAAATGTCAGCGATATTTACCGAACCTATGATGGCTTCGACACATCCCGGGACTTGGTGGCCTTGTCTTTCCGCGACGGGGGCGACACCTCCGCCAGCGGGGATGGCAAGCTCTACTTCCGGGCTGACTTCATGGATTTGCAGACCAACGCCTGGCAGGGATACGTCGACCTCTATGTGGTGATCAATGTCGGCAACACCGGAGCCGGGGAAAAAGCCTTGCCCGATCAGGTGGACCTCACCACCACCATGGGATGGCAAGCCGTGATAGCCGTCTGGGGACAAAATAGCGGTACCGTTTATGTGGATACGAACCCAGTCAGCAATACGGACAATGTCTACCAGGATCCATCCTCAGCGGGATACGGGGTCGTCAGTCGCGGAATCAGTTCCACCGGCTTGGTCGCCGCCCAGTGGAGCAGCACGCAGGATGCCTGCGAATTCTCCATCAATCGACAGACCTTAATAGATCTCGGCTGGAACGGAAGCCCCAGCACTCTTCACTTCCAAGTGTACACCACCAAAGATGGCACGGCCAATAGCCCCGCCGGAGCGGGCGATCTCACCGGTCGCCACGATCTGCGTGACACCATCGGGGACGACTGGATCTGCTCTGATTATTGGAAAGACAGTTCCAATATCTCGCTTAACGCCAAACTCAGCACTTGGTTTGGACGCGGAGACGCATGGAATGACAAAGGTAAGGCCGCCAAAGTCCTGCTGCTCGCCCATGCCAACCATGCCCTCCAACCGGCCTCGTACATGCACGGCCTGATCAAGACAGGTAACACCAACAACAGCCCAGGTTACTCCCGTTGGCTCAAGGTCCACGAGGACACCAAGGCTCCGGTCTCCCTCCACCTGACGGCCACCCTGGCCTCGGCGTTGCAGTGGGCCAGCAGCACCGACTCCACCAAGGACGGACCGGCCTTCAATAATCGAATCAAAGTGGGGGTGGCCCAGGGATGGATTGATCTTCTCGGCACCACCTTTGCGGATCACGTGCTGAAATACTTCCCGCAGGAGATGAATCGGAAAAATATTATGGCCGCGCGAGACCTACTGGACGGCATCTATGGGTCCGGATCAGCTTTCTCCTCCCGTTCGGTCTTCTGGCCTTGTGAACGGGTGTTGGATAACAGCTCGCTCGAGCAGATCCGCCAGATCGGCTTCCCCTACACCTTTGCCGACCAGAGCCGACACCTCTCGAAGTGGTTTGGCCGAACCTCCGCCTTGGGCGACAACGGATACCGAATTAACGAAGTGAACGGCATGCGTGTCATTCCCATTCACGACACCGCCTCGGATTACCTGGGCCAGTCTTACGATTCCGGAACCGCCATCGCCATCCGGCAACTTCTCTCCCGTCGCGCGCGGAGCGGAGTCGAGGATCAGGTGGTCACGCTCTGGCGGGATCTCGGCGATATGGGCAACGACGCCATTCTTTCGCCCTACGAGACGAATGTCCGCTGGCTGGTCAACCGCCCCTGGGTGAAGTTGGTCACCGCCACCGACATCGCCGCTGGTCGGGTCCCCTACAAGGGAACCGATGGAACCAACTACACCACCTGGGGTTCCGCCAACCAGGGGGCCGGCAAAACCCTGGCGCTGGTCGCCAAGGACTGGGTCGACCACGCCAACCAGGAAAGTTACGACAACTGGTACAACGGTTCCGCCTACGAGGAAGGGCTGAAAAACAAGAAGTTTATCATCCGCTCGGGCGTGACGAACCCGCTCGCCTTCGGACAACCCGGACTTTCCAACACGGTCAGTGATCGGGTCTGGACCTCCCTCTCCGGGATGGCCACCAACCAACCTCTCTTCCCTCTGGCTCAAGCCACTTTGGGTGCCTCACTCTTCCAAACCGCCTTCCACAACACCACCAACAGCGACCTCAGCAAATTCAGCACCGGGGACTACATCAA
>RFWS01000098.1 GCA_009921985.1 bacterium
CAGCGCCCTTCCTTGGCCGGCCGCGGCCAACGGAGGGAACCGGAGCGCCCCCGCGGCCGCGTCATCCGCATTCTCGAACGGCGCAACGACAAGATCGTCGGCACTCTCCAGAAAACCGCCCGCTTTTTTATCGTCATCCCCGACGACCCCCGCCTCCAGCACAACCTCTATGTTCCCGAACCCGGCACCGGCGGCGCCCCCGCGGCCTCGCCCGGCGACAAAGTTGTCGCCCGTCTCACCGAATGGAAAAACCGCCATACCAACCCGGAAGGCGTGGTCATCGAGCGCCTGGGTCACCGCGAGGATCCCGGCGTCGACATTCTCTCCATCGTCCGCAAGTTCGACCTTCCCACTGAATTCCCACACCAGGCCCTGGCGGAGGCCTCCTCCTTCCCGGCGGTGCAACTGCCCGACAAGCCGGCTGATCGCGAGGACCTCCGGGGCGAATTCGTCATCACCATCGATCCCGACACCGCCCGCGATTTTGACGATGCCATCTCCCTCCGCGAACTCCCCGGCGGACACGCCGAAATCGGCATCCACATCGCCGATGTCTCTCACTACGTCCGTCCCGGCTCCATCCTCGACGAGGAGGCCCGTCGTCGCGCCAACAGCGTCTATCTCGTCAACGGCGTCATCCCGATGCTCCCCCCCCGCCTTTCCGACGACCTCTGTTCCCTTCGCCCTCGTGAGCAGCGCCTCACCTACTCCGCCTTCGTCAGGATCGGTCCCGATGGACGGATCGGCACCGCCCGCTTCACCCGCTCGGTGATTTTTTCCCGCCACCGGCTCACTTATCAGGAAGCCCTGCTCCGCCTTCACCGCCCCGCTGCCGACGATCTCGACCGCTTTCTCCAGAGGGCCTGGACCTACGCCTCTGCCCTGCGCAAACGCCGCTTCACCGGCGGCGCCCTCGACCTCGATTTTCCCGAACTGCGCGTCCTGTTGGATGAACGCGGCCGACCGAACCGGATTGAGAAGGAGTCCTCGGACGAATCCCATCAACTGATTGAAGAGTTTATGCTCCTTGCCAATGAGGCCGTCGCCCGCCACCTCAACCGCGAACATCGCCCCGCCCTCTACCGGATTCACGAGGTCCCCGAGGAGTCGCGGCTACAGGAGTACCGGCAGCTCCTCATCGCCCACGGCATCAAGGCCGGCGATCTCACCCAGCGCGGCGAAATCCAGAAAATCCTCAAACTGCTTCCCGGCCGACCTGATGGCTACGCGCTTAAGATCGCCCTCCTGCGCTCCCTTAAGCGGGCCGTCTACTCCCCCAAAAGCCTCGGCCACTATGGCCTCGCCAAATCCCACTACACCCACTTCACCTCCCCGATCCGACGGTATGCGGATCTCCTTGTCCATCGCTCCCTCGCCCACACGCGGGGCGCGCCCCGCGCGGAAACCGAAGCCCTCAACAAGCTGGCCCAACATCTCTCCCGGCAAGAACGGACCGCGGCGGAGGCCGAGCAGGAATCCAAAAAGCTGAAGCTCCTCGAATACCTGGAGGCCCAGGCCGGCCCCAAGGCCACCCAGACCTTCGAGGCGGTCGTGACAGAAGCGACCAATTTTGGACTTCTGGTGGAGCTGCCCGACTTTCTGATTTCCGGACTGATCCATGTCTCGGCCCTGAAGGATGACTTCTTCTCTTTCGACCCCGTCCGCCGCCATCTCCGCGGTCGCCGCAGCGGCCAGATCTACAAGGCGGGCTCCCGCCTCCGCGTCGCCGTCCTGAAAATCGACCTACCCAAACGCCAGGTCGATTTCCGGCCAGCCTAAAACTTACGAATCGTTTCGATCCTGCTTCATGCCGTAAATCTCCGTAAAGGTAGTCATAAACGGGCAATCCGATTCTCAATTCCCATTCCTTGGGGTCTTTAGGAAAACTCCACCTGCACCACCGTCGCGTCCTCGACTCCTTCCAATAGCACTGAGCCATGATCGGCCGTGACTAGTTTTGCGGTTCCCGCCCCCCACTCATGGCCACTTTCTTTCTCCCGGATCTTTCCCGCGGCCACAAACAGATAGCGGAAGCTTTTTAAATTCGGCACCAGCTCCCGCAACTCTCCCGGCCCCAGCCACCAGCGGGTGATCTTGAAATGGTCGCACACCAGCATCCGTTCACCCCTCGGTTGGACAAACGCCGGCTCATGATCATCCCAGCGGATCGAGGCGAGCGCCTCTTTCACGTGCAGAGCCCGCGGTTTGCCAGAGTCATCCATTCGATCCCAGTCGTACACCCGATAGGTTGTGTCCGAGTTCTGCTGGATTTCCAAAATCACATTGCCGGCTCCGATGGCATGCACCCGGCCCGAAGGTAAAAACATCGCCACTCCCGGCTCGGTCTTCAGCCGGTGAAAACATTCCGCCACGGTTCCGGCGGTGAGGGCCTTTTCAAACTCGTTCTTTCCCACGCCGTTTTTGAGCCCGGCCAAGATTTCTGCCTCTGGCTGGGTCTTGAGAAAAAACCACATTTCCGTCTTAGGCTCTCCCCCCAGCTCCTTTGCCTTCTCCGCCGGCGGATGGACCTGCAGGGAAAGCCTGTCTTGGGCATCCAGCAGTTTGATCAGAATCGGGAAACGCTCCGTGTCCGGGGCCTTCGAGCCAAAAATCCTTTTCCGGTCCAGCCCGCTCCAAAGATCATGCAGGGTCTTGCCGGACTCCTTCTCGCGCGATTGCGCCTCCGCCCGGTCCACCAGCTCCCATGTTTCCCCGATCTTTTTCTCCTCCGGCAGATTCCGCCCAAACCTCTCGGCCAGATTTCTCCCACCCCAGATCCGCTCCTGCGGCAGCGCCTCAAATTCCCAAATAGGCATATTGAATATTAATCTTGGCCAAAGAAAATGGCCAGAAAGAGCACCGAAAGATTTGGGCTTATTTACTGTTTATCAGACCAGCCCCAACCAGACATGCAAACCTAGGCAAACCGTCATTCCGGCAAAGCGGTGGTACCACTCTCCCTCCGGAACCGCCGGGCCAGTATCCAGACAATCCGGCAGGGCCCCCGGTTGGTCGGCGGTGAATTGCTGCAGCTGGATCCGATCCAACAGGTGTTGCAGCAGGGCGGGGGGAAGATTATTCCGGCGAACCGGCGTGCCGTAAAAGCCCCGGCCGATCTCTTCCCGCAGGCGGGCGGCCTCCTTCGGGTCCGTGGCATGGGGCAACTTTTCGGCCAAGCCGCTCAACTGCCGACCGCTCATCCTCTGCTTGGCCTCCAGATCATGAACAAAACGAAACACCAGGACCAAATCCTTCGCCGATAGCTTCGGCAGTTCTTTGAGGATCTCCGTCACGCTCATAAATTTACCCTGAAACGCCTCCTCAAGGAGTCAACCAAGGCGTTCCCACCATCCAAAGGCTTGGAATCACCTCCCTTTTTGCTCCGGAACCCCTAAAATTCCCCATGCAGATTTTTCATGCCGAATCTTTGAATCAAAAACTGCGGAGCCGAACCCTCACAGACCGGGAAGCTCTCCCTTACCTGCTTTCCATGTTTGGATTCGCCGCCGCAGCGGTCGTCTTTCCGTTTCCCCTGGGAAGCGATTGGGTGGACCGGGTTAACCAAGGAGGCACCATTCTGCTCGCCGTCCTGGGCCTGCTTTACTCCTACCGGCAAAACGGCGGCCCGAACGGGCACGACCTGGCCCTGAAGTACATTGTGCTCGGCGAGGTCGTGGTCATGCGTTGCACCCTGGCCGCCATCCCCGCGGGAATCCTGCTGATCTGGCTGGGAAATCAGTTGGGCCTGCGTGACCGCAACTTGGGCTGGTACGACACCCTTCTCTGGCTCGTCTTCCAGGTTGTGGCTTACCGACGCCTCGGCCGCCACATCGCCGACACCCGCTAATTTCTTGTTTCGCTGGGGCCGGGAATAAAGCCTTCGCCACCGGAATCCCGGCCCTGCCGAATCGCCTCCCGGATCGCGTTGGCCACAGCCCCGGCCCAAGCCTCGCTTTTCGTGCTGAGGCACTCGGTCGACAGCACGCCTCCGAAATCCAGGTTCACGCTGTAGGGAGCGTCGGCTTTGGACTTCCCCCAAAGAACCCCGATTCCGGTGAAAACTCCGGCAAAAAAACCTGCCGTAAACCCGGCCGCCAAGGAGAGAACTCCGGCGAAGATCAAAATCATCCCGATCAACCGCATCAAGGAGTCAGTCAATTCAGTCGACTTGTTCTTCCCATAAGTCACACCCCTGATCTGGGAGACGGCAAAGGCCTTGT
>RFWS01000099.1 GCA_009921985.1 bacterium
TTGAGTTTTTTAGGCATTCTATCCCCAAATCATGCAATCCCTCCGCCCGTCACCCAAATTTACCGATTTTCCCGGCCTGCTCCGCTCCGCGCCGGCCATGTGCCGTGACCTCGCTACTGGCCGCTACCGCCGATGGCCGTTCGGCACCCTTTTGGGCGGATTGCTGGGATTGATTTATCTGGTCAACCCCCTCGACTTTCTGCCCGATGCCCTACCAGGCATCGGAGTCGTGGATGACACCCTGATGATCGGGGTATTCCTGACGTTTCTTTCGCGTGACGTCAGAAAATACCTGTCATGGAAAAGAGCTCATGAAACCAAAGAATCCAAAAACCGCTAAAGGCATTCCCAACTGGCTTCTTTATTTCGGCTTGGCCCTGTTGCTTGCCCTCGGCGCTTTCAAGATCATCTGGGGACTCCTTCCCCTTTACCGATAACGCTTGTTTTCTAATCCCTCTCCAGCCAATCACTGATCGGTTGGAAGTCGGCGTCCCGGAAAATCACCTCCGTCTTCTGATGGGGTACCGGTTCGAGGGCACGGATCACCCAGGCAGGTTGGCCGTCCTTTTTCCCCCGGATGACGATCCGCAAGGTGCCCGGGGCCGCCTGGGCCACTTTACCGTCCACTCCGATCGGGGCCACGTCGGCATCCAACGGGATCCGCATGCATAAAAATGCCTCGGGAATCGCATTCACATCCTCCTCAAACGGGCCCTTGGCTTGGGCCTCACGGTCCTTCAATTCCTTCAGGCGGACCTCGTAATCTTGAATTTCTTTCTGGATGACCTGGGCATCCACGCGGAATTTTTTTAACTCCTGGTCTTGGATCTTCACGCGCTCTTGCTTGAGGTCGAGACTAGTGGAAGCAGGGCTCCGCAACTGCTTTGCCCTTGCGCCCAGCCCCTTATAACGGGAATTCCAGTCTTTTTCAAAATCATGCCAGCCTTTCAGCTTGGCCTCGATCCACCCAAACTGCTCCGGCAGCTTGATACTGGGCGGAGCCCGGTAGAGGGCTAACCGGAACTCGTTGGCAGCGATTTCCGGTTGCTGCAGGTCCTCGTCTTCGTCTGGGTGATAAAACAAACCCAGAGTCCGCGCCCGCTCCTCGACCTCATTCAAAAAAACCGTTCTTTTTTCATCGAACTCCTTGTCCAACAGCCCAGCCTCCTCGACCCAGAGCTTGCTGACGGAAGTCCTGTAATCCTCAAACACCTTTTTGACTTGGGCCCCTTCTTCCCCCAAAGCCTGCTCCACCATTCGCACCTTTTCTGCCGTTCCAGCCGCATCCGCCCTGGCTAAGGACAGGGTGCGTTCAATTTCACGGATCTGGGGCCGTAAAGGAGCCAACCGCCGCCCGTAATCCCGCCTCAGTCCAGCCAAACGCTCGGTGAAATCGTAAAGAACCAACACCTCCGGCTTGTCCCCCAACCGCACATCTTTCAGCTCCACCCGGACCCGCACCACCGTCTTCCGCCACTCCTGCCAAACCCCGGATAAAATCATGATCCCGATGACGGCCCCAATTCCGATCCAGACGTTCCGATTCCAGCCCTTGGCCGCCTCCCATGCCTTTTGTCCAAGCTCGGTGAGGATACGCCCCGCCCCTACCCGTTTCTCGTTGGGGGGGGCTGGCGCTGCCTGGGTTCCCGGCTCATCCGCGGGCCGGGGGGTAAAAATTTTCCGCCGAACCCGTGGCTGGTTCTCCTCCACCCGCGTGACTTTGAGGCGGAGCTTTTTCTTGGCGGTCTCGACCTCGCCGCCCGCCGGAGGCGGAGCGTTTTCCTCAGCCATGGTCAGCGCTCTTCCGGATAGCTGCCCAACACGCGCAGATCCTGGGTCTGCTTCCGCAAAGCCGCGAGCGCCCGCTGAAACTCCGGCCGGTCCGCATGACCGCGCACATCCACAAAAAAGACATACTCCCACGGCTTGCCCGGGGCCGGCCGCGACTCGACTTTCAGGAGGTTTAACTTCCGCGCGGAAAAGATCCCCAACGCGCGGTGCAACGCCCCGGCCCGGTGCGGCAGACTGAAGACCACGCTGGTTCGGTCCTTGCCTGTCGCCGGCACCGGATCTTGCCCCAAAACCAAAAACCGGGTCGTGTTGCCCACCCGATCCTGCACATCCCGTTGGCGGATCCTCAGTCGGTAAAGTGGGGCTGCCATCGGACTGGCCAAAGCCGCGGCCGCACTTTCCCTCGCCGCCCGCCTCGCCCCCTCGGCCGTGCTCGCCACCTCCACCAAACGGGCCTCCGGATGATGCGTGGCCAGCCAGTGCCGGCACTGGCCCAAGGCCTGCGGGTGACTGTAGACCACACGGATGGGGCCGCTCGCCTTCCGGCTCAGCAGGGCATGCCGCACTGGCAGATAAATCTCCCCAGAAATCCAAGCGCAGGTGTCCAACAACGCGTCTTGGGTCGCCCCTACAGATCCTTCCCCGGAGTTTTCCGCAGGCACCACCCCGGCATCCACTTCCCCTCGGTCCACTGCCGAAAAAATCTCGGCGATCGTCACACAGGGCACCAAATGAGCCGAGGAACCGAACCGGGAGCGGGCCGCCTGATGGCAGTACGAGGATTCCGGCCCGAGATAGGCGATCCGCACCCCACCCTGCGCTTCGCGCGCACTCGATAAAATCTCCCGGTAAATGGCCTGAAGCGACCGCCGGTCCAGCCCGCGACCGGCCTTCAGTTCCAACCGACGCAGCAGGCTGGCTTCGCGTCCGGGAGCCAGGATGGAAAAACCGTCCTGCCTTTTGAGCCGGCCGATTTCGCGGGCGATCCGGGTCCGTTCCGCCAGCAGGCGGACCAGTTGGTCATCCAGCCGGTCAACTTTGCGTCGCAGGCTCGCCAACTTCACGGATCAGCTCCTCCTGTTTGGGGCCTGCCGGGTCCGCCGGAACCGGCAATTTCACGCGCCGCAACTCCTCCGAGTTCGGCAACTCCTCCAAATCCTTCAACCCAAAATGCTCAAGGAACAAATCTGTTGTGCCGTAAAGGATCGGCCGGCCGGGCGCATCGCTCCGACCCACGATCTTGGCCACCCCCCGCTCCACCAAAGTGTCGAGGGTGCCGCTGCAGTCCACCCCGCGCACCGCCTCCACCTCCGCCCGGGAAATCGGCTGTCGATAGGCGATGACTGCCATCGTCTCCAGCGCCGGCGGACTCAGCCGCGGCGGCCGCACCACTCCCTTCAGCTTCGCCACCCAGCCGGCCAACTCCGGGGCCGTGCCGATCCGGAATCCACCGGCCACCTCGCGCAAAATCAACCCCCGGGCTGGCAACGCCTCCGCCAGCTTGGCCAACTCCTCCCGCACCTCCGGCTCCTTTACATCGGGGAATCCCTGCCCGCCCTCCGGCCCTTCCCGCAGGATGGCAGCCAGCCGTTTTGGCTCCAGCGGCTCGGTCGCCGCAAACAACAACGCTTCCAGAACTCGTGACCACTCCATAAATCAGCCTCCTACGCTGGGGATTCGCCGGTCAGTTGACCAGTCCCATCCCCTTCCCCCTCGGTCAGAACGGGGCCTGGCGCCGCCCCTTCCGGCATCCGCTGGATGAAAATCGGTTTCAAGGGCCCCTCCTGCCGAGCCATCAATTGCCGGAGCCGGATCAGTTCCAGCAAGGCCAGAAAGGTCACTACCACCTCCCCCCGGGAAGACATGGAGCGAAAAAGATCCTCAAACGGCACCTCCTCCCCCACCGGTACCCGGTCCAACAAAAACTCGATTTTCTGGCCGACCGTGAACTCCTCCTCCACGAACCGTCCCGCCCGCGCCCGCTCTTCCACCCCGCGCAACACCTTCTGGAACGCCCACACCAGGTCGAACATCGACACATTGCCCGGTCCCACCATGCCGGTGGGCGCGGCTACCCGCTCGGGTGTCCGGCCAAAAATCTTCGAATGCAGCGCTTCCCGTTCGCCCAGCTGCCCCGCCGCCTCCTTGAACTTCCGGTACTCGATCAGCTGCCGGATCAGCTCCCACTTCGGATCCTCCTCCTCCACCTCTTCCGGCGGGCGATCCTGCACCGGCAATAAAGTCCGGCTCTTAAGGTACAGCAACGTCGCCGCCATCACCAAAAACTCCCCCGCGATCGCCAAATTCTCCTCCTTCATC
>RFWS01000100.1 GCA_009921985.1 bacterium
TTGCGCATGGTCAACGAATCATCTTTTTTCCCTTCCTGTCCGCCCAGGGTTGGATCCGTGCCGGAAATGACCTTGCTGGCGGCGGCGGTGTTGCGGTCGCTTTGCAGGGCGGTGCGGGGATCAACATTTTTTGATTCCTGTAGTCCAGAAGCATCGACAAATCGATCTTCCGGGGCTGGGGCGGCCGGTGGCGGCAACCGCTTCAGGGAGGTGATCTGGCGAACGGGGGGGGCATCCGATCTTTTGGTGAGGCGGGTGATGGCCTCGGTGGAGGTCCAGAAGAAGGCGATCAACAGGAAGTAAAGGATCGTGAGGGCAGTGGCGATGAGCATGTCGCGCCGCTCGCGGGCGTCTTCGCCGGCATAGGGCATCGCCATGGTCATAGGGAGAACCTAGGAACCTGTTAGGAGGCCGACAAGGCCGGCTCGGAGGCCGGTTTCCGCGAGAGCAACCGGTCCAGGGTCACGTAAAACACGGGGACAAGGTAAAGGGTTAGAAAAGTGGAGGAAAGCATGCCGCCAACCACGGCCACGCCAAGGGGACGGCGACTTTCCGCACCGGCTCCCAGACCGAGGGCGATGGGGAGAATGCCGATCACGGTGGAGAGTGCGGTCATGAGGATGGGACGGAGGCGGATCCGACCGGACTCGCGCATGGCCTCCTCCGCGGAGAGCCCCTGGGCTTTACGTTGGTTGGCGAATTCGACGAGAAGAATGGAGTTTTTCGTGACGAGTCCGAGCAAGAGCACGAGGCCAATCAGGCTGTAGAGGTTGAGGTTCATCGATGGAATTTCCGGCATGAGCCCAAACAGAAAGGCCAGCGGGCCCGGCAAGGCTCCGGGCGGGGCGTACTGCGGAATGATGGCCATCATGTTTACGAAGCCGAGGAGGTAGAGAAGAAGCAGGGCGCCGATGGCGGCGAGCGGCACCGCCACCATGATGGTGATGGGGTGTCCGAGGCTTTCGAACTGGGCGGCCAGCGCCATGTAGACAATCAGAAGAGCAAGAATGACAATTTGCCAGGCTTCCCCGCGGCCGGAGCGAAGCTCGCGGGCCTCCCCGTCAAACTCCATGGTCACGCCCGGGGGGAGAATACGTCCCCCGATCTCCTCAGTTTTTTCAATGGCCTGACCCAGAGTCACGCCCTGCGGTTGTCCGCTGACGGAGACACTACGTTGCCGCATGAAGTGGGAGATGGAGTTGACTGAGCCTTTTTCACCTGCCTTGACCAGGTCGCGGATGGGGACGAGCTCGCCCATGCGGGAGCGGACGTAGAGAGTGTTCAATTCGTCGGGGACCAGGCGATCGCTGCGGCGAAGCTGGGCGATGACATCGTACTGCTTGCCCTCGAAATTGAATTGGGAAATGTCTAGGCCGCCGAGGAGGATCTGAAGGGCCTCGGAGATATCGCGGACCGAAATGCCTAGGTTGGCCGCCCGGGCACGATCGATATCGAGGTTGAGCTGTGGCTTTTCAAAATTGAGGCTGACGCGGGGCTGGCTGAGAAAGCCTGCCTTATCCATCTCGTCTCGGAGTTGGCGGGCGGTTTTTTCCAAAAGGGCAAGGTCGGGTCCCTGGAGTACGACTTGGAAGGTTTCGCCGAAACCACGGCCAATGGCCTTGGGCAGAAAGGGAATGACTACAGCCCCCCGGATTTCCGTGATCATCCGGGTGAACATGGATCCGCGGGCACCGGGTCGGGCGAGCTGTTGGGCGGTGCGCTCCCGTTCCGGATTAAGCCGGATGAACATGATTCCTTGGTTGGCCTGACCGGGGGCCCCGCGGGCGAGGGCGACGGCCGAGAAAAAGACGCGGGTTTCGGGATAGTCGGCGGCGATTTTTTCCGCTTGGCGGACGTATTGGTCGGTGGACTCGCTGGTGGATCCCTCCGGCGTGATGATTACGGCAACGACGACACCTTTGTCCTCCTCGGGCAGAAACTCCTGGGGAATCAGGCGGTAAAGAAGGAGAGTTAGGGCGAGGATGGCCGCTCCGAACCCGAGCCAAAGTCCACGGTGGCGGAGGGCCGCGTCGAGGCTACGGGCGTAAAAGCGGTAGACGTGGTCCAGACCGGCTTCGAACCAGCGGGCATAGGCGGGAACTTGGGTCGAGGCCATGGGCCGGAGAAAATGGGCTCCCAAGGCAGGGCTAAGGGTGAGCGCGACAAAGGCGGAGATGGCGACGGCTCCGGCTAGGGTGACGGCGAATTCGCGGAAAAGAATGCCAGTGGTACCGCTTTGGAAGGCAATGGGGAGGAAGACAACGACGAGGCTGGCGGTAATGGCAAGGACGGCTCCTGTGATCTCCTTCATGGCGAGAAGACTGGCTTCCTTTGGAGCCATGCCCTCTTCCATGTGGCGGACGATGTTTTCCAGCACGACGATGGCATCGTCGACGACGATGCCGATGGCGAGTACGAGGGCGAGGAGGGTAAGGATGTTGGCGCTGTAACCGAGGACGTAGAGCAGGGCGAAGGTGCCGAGAATGGAGATCGGAATGGCGGCGGAAGGGATGATCGTGGCGCGGACGTTATGGAGAAAGAGAAAGATGAGAACCACGACCAGGAAGGAGGAGATACCGATGGTTTCCGCGACCTCACGAATGGCAGACTCGACATAAAGGGAGGAGTCGTAGGGAAAGTCGAGTTTCACGTCGGGCGGGAGAAGGGGGCGGATGCGGTCGATTTCTGCGCGGACTTTGCGGGCGACATCAATGGCGTTGGCATCCGACTGTTTGACCACCCCCAACCCGACGGCGGGCTTGCCGTTGAAGCGGGCAATAGTGTCCTCGACCTCGGGGCCAATTTCCACCGTGGCGACTTCCCGGAGATGGACGGGGGAGCCATCGATCTCGCGGACGATGAGATCGGCATATTGCTCGGGTTTGTCCATACGCCCACGGGCGACAATGCTGAGAGAGCGGGTTTCCCCTTGGATCTGGCCGGAAGGAAGTTCGACGTTTTCCCGCTGGAGGAGGGCGCGGATGTCGGCGGCGGTGATCTTGCGGGCGGCCATGCGCTCCGAATCGAGCCAAATACGCATGGAGGGTCGTTTTTGTCCCCCGAAGTTGATGCCACCCACGCCGGGGAGGACTTGGAGACGGTCGCGGATCTGGCGTTCGGCGAGGTTGGACAGCTCAAGGGTGGATCGACTCTCGCTAAAAAGGGCGATCCACATGACTTCCTGGGCATCGGCGTCCTGTTTCGCGACGATGGGCTCCTTGATGTCGTCAGGAAGCTTGTCGCGGACGCGACTGATGCGGTCCCGAATATCCTGGGAGCCAACGTCGACATTATGGTTCAGCTCGAACTCGACGGTGATGATGCTGACTTGCTCGCGGGATTCGCTGCGGAGGATCTTGATGCCGGGGATGTTGTTAATTTCCTGCTCCAGGGGTTCAGTGACGTCGGCCTCGACGAGTTCGGCATTGGCTCCGGGGTAGATCGTCGTGACCGAGACGATGGGCGGGTCGATATCGGGTAGTTCACGGACCGGCAGTCGGGAAAGAGCAACCACACCGATCAAGGCAAGGCCCAGGTTGAACATCAGGGCCGCGATGGGACGCTGGATGCAAAATTCTGGGAGGTTCACTTGGAGGCGGGCTGGGGCAGGAGTTTCCGTCCCGGCGAAAGGCGGAGGTTGCCAGAGCGGGCGACCAGGTCACCAGCCTTCAGGCCGCTGAGAATCTCGACCCGACCGGGAACGCGAAGGCCGGTTTCGACCGGGACGAGTTCGGCCACACCGCCGGCATCCCGGTAGACGGCGAACCCGCCGGTTTGCGGGAAGAGGCAGTCTTCGGGGATGGTGAGGGCGGATTCCTTGGTGCCGACGGAGAGGGTGACATTGGCGAACATGCCAGGCTTCAGGCGGTGGTCCGCGTTGGGAACATACGCGCGGACCTGTACCGTCCGGGTGGCCGTGTCGACTTTGGGTTCCACCAGATAAATTTCCCCGGAGAACTTCTCCTCGCCATAGGCAGCCACCATGATGTTGAGGGTGAGACCGGGCTTCACGCGGGCGCTGTAACGTTCCGGCACGCTAAAATCGAGCTT